>JAWLEH010000003.1:0-86169 GCA_041686215.1 Balneolaceae bacterium
GTATGGCAAAAAAGGATTGCCGAACATGTACACCGGATAGCTGGTTTTTTCTTGTTTTCATATGTAACTCCATTGGTTTTATTTAGGGTTTTACTGAAAAATCTTACTCTCTTCATTATCTCAGTTCGATTAATAATATTTTTCTGTTGTCTAAGGAAGTCTCCCCTAATAAAGGGAGATTTAGAGGGGTGCCCATCGGAATTTCAATTGTTCTGATATACATCCCCCTTCCCATAGGGACCCGTTTGAGGAAATCCCCTTTTGTTAAGGGGGACTTGTACATTTAAAATTTAACAATGAGCCCACTCCGAAAAGTCAGATAAAGAACGGGCCTTGATAACAAGCTAAAATAATTTAGGTTTCTCTTCCGGACTCACCCTATATCCCTCTCTAACTAATAGAGAGGGATTAAATGTCTAAATTATTTAAGCTTGGGCCATTATTTTTCAGAACATATGACTTTTCGGAGTGGGCTCAACAATCGAGTTCAGGTTCATTAGATGTTATTATTTGAGTT
The DNA here is from genome assembly GCA_041686215.1 of Balneolaceae bacterium. GTDB lineage: Bacteria > Bacteroidota > Rhodothermia > Balneolales > Balneolaceae > SW132. The sequence continues at coordinate 518 of JAWLEH010000003.1, forward strand.
TATCAGGGAATTGGGATCAGAGGAAGTTTACCCCGTATCGACCGGTAATTTTTGCTATGACGTCGAAATCCGGAGGACCTTCAGGAAGTTGAGCCAGTTCATCAAACATCTCTTCCAGTCCGGCGGGGAAGAAACTCAGGTCTACTTTGGCATTTTCCTCGCCAGTTACTTTCCAGGTATGCGGAACCCCCCTTGGGCAAAATGCTAAATCGCCAGGATTAAGTGTCCACGTTTCATCGGTTACCTGAACTTCAAGCTGTCCCTGAATGACTTTAAAAATTTCATCTTCGTTTTCGTGAACATGTAGAGGGATGCTCACTCCCGGTTCATTATTCTGTTCGATTAATGCAAACCGGCCGCCAGTATCTTTGCTTGTTAGCTTTAGCGTCATTTTATCCCCGAGGACATTCAAAGTTTTCCCATGCTCATTTCGGATAATTCTGGCGGTATCAGAAATTACATGATTTGGAGTGTTCGCCCCGATTGATAAATTTGAAATGAAGGTCATTGCACCCAATCCCGCTCCGGCTTTCAAAAAATCAGATCGTTTCATACGTCAAATCATTCATTCATTTTTTGTTTTCAGTTGAATATGAATGAATGCAGTGGATCAGGCCATATAAAAAAGTAAGAAATGCATAGAATTATGGCCGCCAGAAGGATTACAGTCAGGTCTGCAATCCATCAGGACAGGATTTATTGAAGCCTGTATTCTGTTGGTGAACAGCCTACCTGTTTTTTAAAATATGTGCTGAAATAGAAGGGATCGGTAAAGCCAAGATCAAAGGCAATCTCTTTTATGCTGCTATTTGAAAATGTAAGCTCACGGCGTGCGTGGATCGTCAGCTGTTCATGGATGATCGATTTTGCCGTTACCGACAACACTTCTTTAACAACCTGGTTAAGGTATTTTGGGGAGATATTCATCATGGCCGCATACTCGGACACTTGATGAATGGTTCTGCAATTTTTGTTCACCAGGTCTTTAAATGTGGTGACAATCTGAATTTTTCCGGTATTATTTTCGTGGGTAATCCTGATGTTGCATTTACTGTCGCAGTAAATCAACAGTGTCTTCAGAAGTGAACTGATTGCATGATCTCTGTTCGGAATTTGTGAGCCGATCATTTCATCGATCATTTCGGTGATCATATGGACTCTGTCTCCAATTTTTGGGCTCAGAATTATTTTTGGGATTTGTTCGAAGCTTGCAAACAAATCAACATCTTTGATGATCAGGTTTTCACGGATCTGTGAATTGAAAAACAATTTGGAAAATTTGATGATCCATCCGCCTGGCTCAGAATGAAAATCTAACTCCACTTTTTTTCCCGGTGTAATGAACCAAATGCTGTTTTGAGGAGTGGTAAAAGATTCAAAATCGATTTTTACAGAAGCTACTCCCTCTTTCATCCAAAGAATCATATAGTATTGATTCTCACACAGGCAGTCGACAGCGGGATCGAATTTTTTTACTGAAATATCCATATTGAAACTATTTGAAGTATACCTTGAATTATCTAACTCCAAACATAAACAGGCTTTTTGCCCTCCAATTCTCTTTGCTTAAACCACTTTAAAACTCATTAAAAGACCTTTTCTCCTAAGAGTCGGGTAATATAATAGTTCAAAAGTATATGTGCTTATTCATATCTTTATAACCCGAACGTTCACATTCGAGGGAACTGAAAGTGGATTGAGACGGAGAGATAAACCATTGGTTTACGATTTTTATCGTGGTTTTTATTCACACCTGATAATGTATAAACTGAATTTTAATCCATGTATAGAAAGGAGTAACCGGCAATTCGTACAATTCGTGACCTGTAGGCTACTGTGTTATCAATATAAAAAGTCGGAATAGTCATCGGGTGAGTCAATTGTGAAATATCTCAAACAGAGAAATCTACCCGCTATTTTAGAAAAACCTCATCATATGACTGTTCTTTCCAAAACAGCACAGTCAAAGTTTAGGCAATACTACATTAACGCGTTTACCGGTTGTCATTGTTTTTAAAAGTGCCCGAGGCGGTCCTAAAAGGGCGTGGAATTGCGGGATGACGCCCTTTTTGGACACACAGTCCCGGACTCTTTTGAAATTTATAAATCCAACCGGTAAAGGCGTTATATTATTTAACTTTTTTTGGCAACGGTAACTTTTACGCCAAGCTCTTCAAGCTTTCGGATGATTTCGGGTGATGCTCCATCATCAGTAATGATATGCTGAACCTGACTGAGGTCGCAGATCCGGCTGAACCCCCGCTTGCCGAATTTTGAACTGTCGGCTAACACCACAGTATATTGGGCAACATCAATGCATTTTTGATTGAGGCTTGCTTCCATGAGGTTTGTTGTTGTGATCCCGAAATCGAGATCGATACCGTCTACTCCCAGAAACAGAATACCACAGGTGATGTTATCCAAAAACTGCTCGGAGTATTTGCCCACAACAGAGTTTGAACTTGGGCGAACCTGCCCGCCAAGCTGAGTGATTTCCACATGTTCACGGTCTGATAATTCAAGCGATACATTCAGTGCCGAAGTAATCACGTTAAGGCTACTAGCAGGGTTTATCTGGCGGGCAAGGGCCAGGATGGTTGTGCCTGATGCCAGGATAATTGAGTCTGTATCTCCAATAAGTTGTACCGCTTCCCTTGCTATGGCCTCTTTCTCTTCCTCCCGGATTTTCGCTTTCACATCTATGTGGCGGTCACTTGTGTAGGGGTTCGTTTGTGTAGCTCCGCCATGAGTACGAAAGAGCAGATTTTTGTCTTCCAGCATCCGAAGGTCCTTACGAATTGTAACTTCTGATACGGACAATTCATTACTGAGACCCTGAACCGAAACCTTTCCTGACTCTTTCAGTTTCTTTAAAATCTTTTCGTGTCGTTCTGATATGGTCATAAATAGCTTTTGATTTTTCTAAAAGATAGCCCCATTGTGAAGTACTTGCAATTATTTAGCGTTTACCGAAAGTATTCGAAACTTATTGAGCCACTTATTATTAACAATATTACGTTAAAACCATTAATGAGGGTGAGATAGGTTTCGGAATATTTTGTTTGTATTTCGTTTTAATTTCATTATTTTAATAAGTGAAGCTTAGTGAAAGATGTATAATTAAAAATTCTTAGCCCACAATTATGAAAAGAGAAACCATTGTAGAAATGATTGGAAGCGGTTCCGGAGATCCCTGGGACCTGATTGTAATAGGAGGCGGTGCCACTGGTCTGGGTGTAGCATTAGATGGCGTGAGCCGGGGATTTAAAACGCTTGTTCTTGAGCAGGCCGATTTTGCAAAAGGCACGTCAAGTCGCAGTACAAAGTTGGTACATGGCGGGGTGCGATATCTTGCACAAGGTAATATAGACCTTGTGAGGGAAGCGCTTCGGGAACGGGGACTGTTACAAAAAAATGCGCCTCACCTGGTTCAAAATGAAATTTTTGTCATTCCAAATTATTCGTGGTGGGATAAGTTTTTCTATTCTGTCGGACTAAAAGTCTACGATCTTCTCTCAGGCAAACTGAGCCTTGGGAAGTCGAAAGGTATTTCAAAAAAGGAAGCTGTTTCCCGTATACCCACCATCAAACAGGACGGACTGAAAGGCGGGGTCATTTATCACGACGGACAGTTCGACGATTCGAGGCTTTCGGTGAATGTAGCTCAAACCATTGTTGAAAATGGCGGAGCAGCGATTAATTATTACGAAGTAACCGGGTTACTAAAGGAGAACGGTAAAGTCAGTGGTGTGAAGGCTGTAGACCGGGAGTCAGGCAAGGAATATTCCATTAAAGGAAAGGCAGTTGTAAATGCAACGGGGGTATTTGTGGATGAAATCCTGACAATGGATAAGCCTGAACACAAAAAGATAGTTCGGCCCAGTCAGGGGGTTCACCTGGTGTTTGATAAGAGCTTTTTACCGGGCAAGGATGCAATCATGATTCCCAAAACGGACGATGGACGCGTGTTATTTGCCGTTCCATGGCATGATAAAGTGGTTGTGGGTACAACAGACACGCCGCTAGATGAGCATAGCCTGGAACCTACAGCGCTTGAAGAAGAAATTGAGTTCATTCTTAAAACGGCAACAAAGTACATGACCAAATCACCCACCCGCAAAGATGTGAAAAGTGTGTTTGCAGGCTTGCGTCCGCTTGCGGCACCCCAGGGTGATTCTCAAAAAACCAAAGAAATATCACGAAGCCACAAAGTGATGATTTCAGGTTCAGGCCTCATCACCATAACCGGTGGTAAATGGACGACATTCCGTAAAATGGGGGAGGATACAGTCGATAAGGCCATCAGTTCGGGGATGCTTCCGAAAAAGAAAAGCACGTCTGAGGATATGAAAGTACACGGTTCTGTAGATGCGGATACAGTGGATTTCAGTAACCCGCACTATTTTTATGGATCTGATGAGGAGGGAATCCAGGCATTGATTGAAGAGGATGAATCGCTCGGGGAAAAAATTCATCCCAAATATCCTTACAGAAAAGCAGAGATAGTGTGGGCAGCCCGGAATGAAATGGCCCGCACAGTCGAAGATTTTCTGGCACGGCGAATCAGGATTCTTTTCCTGGACGCGCGTGCTGCAATCGATATGGCAACCGCAGTAGCAGATTTTATGGCAAAAGAACTTGGAAAAGATTCAGCATGGAAAAAGAAACAGGTAAGCGAATTTACAGAGCTTGCCAATCGCTATTTGTTGGAGCGATACGAGCCTTTAGAAAAGTGAATTTACCTATACTAATATTCGATCCTGAATCAGGAAAAAAAATGCACTCCGAGGCTGTCCAAAAAAGGCGTCATCCCGCACCTGATGCGGGATCTCCCTCCGTTGATATAGACGGGGGATGCCGGATCGGGGTCCGGCATGACGGTATGGATAATATTTCTGCAATTCCACGCCCTATTTTGAAAGCCTCACTTTTTACCAAAAAAAAGCGACAGTGTTAATAAAACCCAGTTAACTAACAATAAATAAATCAGAAAGACTCATGAAACAATACATATTAGCTTTTGACCAGGGAACAACAAGCTCACGGGCTATGCTGTTCGATGAAAACGGATCTATCGTGTCCGTTGCACAGAAAGAATTCCGCCAAATTTACCCAAAAGCAGGCTGGGTTGAACACGATGCCCAGGAAATTTGGTCGACTCAGGCCGGTGTGGCAGCAGAAGCAGTAGCGCAGGCCGGGGTAAATGGAAAATCACTGGCCGGGATTGGAATTACCAACCAGAGGGAAACTACCGTAATCTGGGATCGGAAAACCGGCAAACCTATTTACAACGCTATTGTATGGCAGGACCGGCGGACATCGGAATATTGTGATGAGCTGAAGGAGAAAGGCCATGCCAGCATGATACAGGAGAAAACAGGTCTGGTGCTGGACGCCTACTTTTCCGGAACAAAAGTAAAATGGATTCTGGATAATGTTGAAGGTGCAAGGGAACGGGCAAAAAAGGGAGAGCTGGCGTTTGGTACAATCGATTCATGGCTGATATGGAATTTAACACAGGGTGAAATTCATGTTACGGATGTGACCAACGCATCCCGAACCCTGCTGTTTAATATCAACCAGATGGAATGGGATGATGAGATCCTGGAAATGATGGATATTCCCAAAAGTCTTTTACCGGAAGTGAAGCAGTCGAGCGAGGTGTACGGTCATTCAAAAACAACTATTTTTGCCAGCAAGGTACCCATTGCCGGTATTGCAGGTGATCAGCAGTCAGCTCTCTTTGGCCAGATGTGTACCGAGCCCGGAATGGTGAAAAATACGTATGGCACCGGGTGTTTTATGCTGATGAACGTGGGAGATAAACCAATCAAATCGAAAAATAACCTGCTAACAACGGTTGCCTGGAAGATTAACGGGAAAACAGAGTACGCGCTTGAAGGATCCGTCTTTATTGCAGGAGCCGTGGTGCAATGGCTGCGGGATGAGCTGGGTATTATTCGCGAATCGAAAGATGTGGAGTATTTTGCAAATAAAGTGGAGGATTCCGATGGTGTTTACCTTGTGCCTGCATTTGCAGGGCTTGGCGCTCCCTACTGGAACCAATATGCCCGGGGAATGATGGTTGGGATAACACGGGGAACTACTTCAGCTCACCTTGCCCGTGCAGCCCAGGATTCGATTGCCTATCAAACACTGGATATACTGAATGCTATGAATGCCGACTCCGGCATTGATATTAAAGAGCTTCGGGTTGATGGGGGAGCTACCGTAAACGATACGCTTCTGCAGTTCCAGAGCGATCTGCTGCAGGTACCTGTCATTCGTCCCAAAATTACGGAAACCACAGCACTCGGCGCAGCCTACCTTGCCGGTCTTGCCGTGGGTTACTGGGATGATATTGAAGATATTAGGAAACAATGGCAGGAAGATAAAAAGTTCGAGCCGGAAATGGGTGCAGGTAAAGTTGCTGAACTGACCAAAGGCTGGAAACGAGCTGTTAAAGCTGCCATTACATGGGCTGATGACAAATAACAGAACATAAAAAAGCAAGCCCGGATTGTGCGACATCCCGTGGCTTGTTTACTACATAAACAATCAAATAAACGGAGATATATATTATGAGTCCATATGTTGCAGAAATAGTTGGAACAGCAATCCTGATGCTTTTGGGTAACGGGGTTGTGGCCAACGTGTTATTAAGCGATAGTAAAGGAAATGGAGGCGGCTGGATTGTCATCACCTGGGGGTGGGGAATTGCCGTATTCACAGCCGTATATGTTGTAGGTCAATTCAGCGGAGCTCACATCAATCCTGCAGTTACGATTGGTTTGGCTGCGGGCGGCCTGTTTGATTGGGCGGAGGTGCCGTTCTATATCGGAGCACAAATGATAGGAGCTGCCATTGGTGCCCTTTTCGTGTGGCTTGCATATAAAGATCACTTTGCTAAAGAAGATGATGGTGACCTGATACTTGCGGTACACTGTACGGCACCGGCAATTCGAAAGTACCCAAGCAATGTAATGACAGAAGCCATTGGCACGCTTATGCTTGTTTTCGGGGTGTTTTATCTCACAACCCCCGGGTTTTTGGGAGCAAATGGAGAACTGCTCGAAACCATCGTGATTGACGGGCAGGAAGTTGGGTTCGGTCTTGGCTCATTATCTGCACTCCCGGTGGGTCTGCTTGTTCTTGGAATCGGTCTTTCACTTGGCGGGCCAACGGGTTATGCAATTAATCCTGCGCGAGATCTCGGACCCCGAATTATGCACGCAATCCTCCCTATTCCGGGAAAACGCGACAACGACTGGGGATACTCATGGGTACCTGTAGTTGGGCCGATTATCGGCGCATTTTTAGCGGCAGGACTTTATTTACTTTTGCAGTAGAAATTGTGAGCAATAAAAAAGGATGATGGGAAAGCCCCCATCATCCTCACTGCTCACCTATTGATTATTTCCATCACCGGTTTTGTCCGCAAGCTATTCACACACACGGACAACCCGACATATTTCATTGAAATAAAGAAACATCAAATGATTGGTGAACTGTATTATGAAACTTACAAAAAAAGCATTTACATATCTATTTAGCATTGCACTTATGATAGGCGCATTTGCTTCCCCATCGGCTGTAATGGCCCAGGGAAACGGAGCAACGTTCAGCACCGACGAAGAGTGGACGTTGACGGTAACAGGTCAGCTACCGGTTTTCATGGTAGCTTCAAACCACGAAGAATTTAGTTCTAACGGAGACGACCAGTTTGCGACCCGTGTGATGTCGGGGTTTAATCCGGGAAGTATAAATTTTAACATTGTAGCACCGGAGTATAATGGTATTACGGTGGAAGGATTTTTCCAGGTGAATCATCACCTGCATGGGTCAAGTGTCCAAAATGCCGGGTTATTCGAAGGACGTGTTGCGGACATAATCGTATCCGGTGATTTCGGCACGCTTAATATTGGTAAAGGATTTGGGATTTTTAACAGCAGCTCGATAGCCGATGCCGGAAGCGGAATGGGCGTTGGACGGTTTGCAGGCCCGGATGCTGCAGATGCCACACTTGGGCGGATTGGGTCTGGCTATACATATGCCAATTTTAATCCAAGAGTAACCTACACCACTCCCGATATGGGTGGGTTAACAGTAAAAGCAGGCTTGATTAATCCGGAAAAACCGGACGGGGCAAGTGACGAGGTGGAGACCAGCACTCCCCGAATTGAAGCGCAGGCTAATTATGTTATTCCGTTTGAATCCGGTAATCTGGATCTTTGGGTGGGCGGTATGTACCAAAATGTGAATGTTGTAGAGGAAGACTTCACTTACAAGATTTCTGGTTGGGATACAGGGGCCCGTTTGACAGCAGCCGGATTCAGGCTCACCGGCGCTTACTCGCAAACCCAGAGTGTTGGTGCGGATGGATTGATTGGTTTGAACCTGACCGGAAGCGGGTTGGCTCAGGCCGAAGTAGACGGTTCGCAGTGGTATGCGGAGGGGATGTACACCGCAGGTAAATTTTCGGTTGGTGCCAGTTATGGAGAAGGATCTCAGGATGCAAATGAAACCGTGCTGGGAAGCTCCCCGGACATCACCAACAAATTACTGATGGGTTTTACCCGGTATAAAGTTACGGATAACCTGACGTGGATAGGCGAACTTCAAAACTTCGAGTCGGAAGACCAGGCCAATTACAAGGCGTTGGTTCTTGGGATGCAGCTCAACTTTTGAGATGTGCAAATAAGTGAATCGGTGTCGGCATGTGTGGGCGTGCCGTCACTTGATTTACTTTCAGACGAACACAAACACCAATTTTAGTAAGACCTTTAGTAGAGAATACGGGTCTTGATGGTGTGTTTTACCGCACTCATCGCTTCAAGCACTTTATCGTCATGTTTTTTGTCGATATCGAGCACAACGTAACCAATCTGCTCATTTGTTTTGAGGTACTGCCCCAATACATTGATATCCATGTCGGATAGACGTTTATTGATTTCGGAAAGAACACCGGGCTTATTTTCGTGAATATGTAAGATGCGGTGTGCTTCTTTTTGAACCGGAAGATTCAGAGGCGGTACAGAAAAGGAACCAACCGTTGTTCCGTTATCAATGAGTTGCGCCAGTTTTGTGGACACATCAAGGCCGATGTTATACTGTGCTTCAATCGTTGATCCGCCGATGTGCGGAGTCAGGATCACATTCGGTGCATTCTGCAATTCCGATGAGAAGGGTTCGCCTTTGGATTCGGGTTCTTGCGGGTAGACATCTATTCCTGCTCCCGATAAATGTCCGGAGTCGATAGCATCTCTCAGAGCAGGAATATCTACAACAGAACCGCGGGACAGGTTTAAAAGAATGCTACCTTCTTTCATTTTTGAAAATTTAGCGGCATCCATCATCAAATCTGTTTGGTCCGTGGCGGGTACATGTAACGTAATAATATCCGAGAGGGCAAGAAGCTCATCAAGGGAGTTGATGCGTGTGGCGTTACCCATTGGCAGTTTTGGTTCAATATCATAATAAAATACATCAAACCCGAGATTTTCGGCCAATACTGAAACCTGGGAACCAATATGCCCATAGCCGATAATTCCCATTTTTTTACCCCGTACTTCGTAGCTTTTCTTAGCGTCTTTGAGCCAGATGCCTTCATGAGCTTTTTTATCACGGAGAGGAATCTTACGCATCAGCATAATGGATTCGGCAATCACAAGTTCAGCTACCGACCGCGTGTTGGAGTAGGGTGAATTAAATACCGTAATGCCGGCTTCAGTAGCAGCTTCAAGATCTACCTGATTGGTTCCAATGCAAAAGCAGCCAATAGCTTTAAGTTTGGAGGCTTTTTCAATCACCTTCCGGGTAATATGCGTTTTTGACCGAATGCCAATGATATGAACGTCTTCAATGTTTTCAAGCAGCTCCTCTTCACTCCAGGCAACATCATGTGTTTCAATATTTTCGTAGTTGTGATCGTTGAAGTTATCAACGGCAGAAGCGTGAATACCTTCGAGCAGAAGAATTTTGATATTTTCTTTGGGGTAGGAAAGCTTCTCTTTTACTTCCTTCATGGACGGGTGTATTTCAGTTGAGTGCATAATCATCCCCAAAGGTAACAAAGATTTTTGTTTTGATAAGAAGGATTTCGGGTTTACCGTTTGTATTGGTCGGAAGCGGTACCAAAGGTGTTTTTGGGTGAAAATCACAGTTTTTAAAGATGTTTTCAATATTCTTGTATGTGCAATAATAGATCTGAATTTATTCCACGCAATTCTTGCCAGTGCTCGCCACACTCAACTCAAAAAGTATGTTTGGTTCACCTTCAGCTCAATTTCGGCTTACTTTTCATTAAATCGATTCTTCAGCAATGTTGTGAATTCATCAGAATTTCCTTTAGAGAGGCTGTGAGAAAATATGATAACAAAATTCGACTTAATTAAACTTTTAAGGCGAAATGATTCATTTCAAAGCTCCCCTCTCTGTCAAGTCTCGCCAGGGCGCGATAGCCCCAACGGTATAACTATGGGAAGAGGGGGCGGGGGTGAGTCAGAAAGACTGGTAGCACTGGAAAACTCAGAATCCTTAATTTATTTAGGTACGTTTTCTTTGGAATTCAATTTCCTCACAACCTCCCGGGGGCTGATTCATCCGTTCCTTCAGGTTGCTATGATGCCGGAACAGGGAGTTTTCCATTTCCGGCAAAATTATTGTTTTCCAGAACCGGCCGGATCATAGAGAAGCCTGATGTCAGTATCTCTTAGAACATTGTTAAGTTCCGGAGTGAATGTATAAATGTGAGGTGGATTGGCGCGTCTCCTTTTTTTATCAGCGAGTGTATATTTTCCATTGCCGGCCGGGCCTTCTGCAAAGATATAGTAAAGTTTATCCGGGGATCCAGGTGAAAATGAATACTCTGCTTTAGTGCTTCAAAAATATAGCGGCACATGCCCCCCGGCCGTTACAGAATCTTTTTTTAATCCAAACAGACTGATATAATGCGGACTTGCGATCGTTGCCTGGTCCCCGTGTTTCATTATGGCCATCAATCATGGATACAACTTATTCATATGCCAGGATTTCTGTTTGCCGATTGAACAGAATTTTCGGAAGCCAAGTGCATCGCCAGGTTTACAATCCATTCCAGAGTAGAAATGTTGGCCGCGGAATGCTCCTGAATATCTATGCCCCCTACTTCGATGGCTCCGCGGTTCCAGCCATACATGGCAGCTTGCGTGCTGTAAAATACTCCTCCATCGTGTACACTTTAGCTACTCCCTGAGAAAAAGAAGAGATTGGCTGCTTAAGGATGAGCGGAAAGCCGGGAGTATGTACTGCCTTTTTTAGGATTATCACTCAAAAGAATATATGAGTCTACTCCGAAAAGTCATACGTTCTGAAAATTAGTAGCACAAGATTAAATAATTTTGGTTTATTTGATTCGAACTCACCCCAACCCCTCTCTAAAGAATTATAGAGGGGCGCACGGTCTAAATTATTTAAGCTTGTTATAAACTTCCGTTCTTTGTCTGACTTTTCGGAGTGGACTCCTATATAGTATTCTCGGTACTTCATTTTTTTTGGTGTGATGATGATGAGACTGGCAGCGTAGGTGACAATACCCAAAAGTATATCGTTTATGACACTATCTATTTTCATTTTATAAAAAGTGCCGTTATACGTTGAGTTCATTTTGATGAGATTTGCAATAAACCCTTCCCCTGTTTCCGCAGAATAGCCTTGAAGAACAACAAAATGCCCGGAAAGCTTTTCCCGAAGATCATCGTAAACCAAATTTCTTGATGGATAATCCGGGTTAACAAACGATATTCTGTTCAAAAAGCAGGTGCCGGTATCATTGTATATGTTCATCACGGAGGGGTTTGATTACTTTTTTATCCATTTGATCAGGTCAAAAACGTTTTTCTTTAGATTCATCAATCCATTGCCGATAAGTAAAAACCAATACGATTGGCTTGTGTGACAGAGATATATAAAGAACCCTAAAAACCCGGCGCGCTTACTGAGGAAAGCAGAAAGAAAAGTGTAGGCATGAAAAACAGACAAAGAATTTTATTGGTTGATGACGACGAGTCGATTCACGAGGATGTAGAGTCTGTACTGTCAATCAATAAACACAGATCAGATAAGGAGTTGCGGCAGATGGAGGATGAGCTTTTCGGGGCTTCCTCAACATCTGAGCAAGGTGTTTTATCTGAGACAATTTACAATATTGATCACGCTTATAGCGGTAACCAAGCTGTAGAGATGGTACACGCTGCGCAGTCCGAGAGTGATCCGTATTCACTTGTATTTATGGACGTGAGAATGCCGGGAATGGATGGTATTGCAACCATTAAAAAAATATGGGAAGATTATCCATACACCGAAATGGTGATTTGCACGGCATTTACTGATTATTCATGGGATCAGATTGTCATAAATCTTGGAAATACTGATAACCTGCTTTTCTTAAAAAAGCCTTTTGATATTACCGCGTTCAGGCAAACGGCACTTACCCTTACCACCAAATGGAACCTGCGCCAGGAAAAACTTGCCTACACAGACAACCTGGAGAACGAAGTTCAGGCAAGAACTCAGGAACTGGAAAGCCTTGTGAAAGAATACAAGCGAATGAAAGACAAAGCAGAAAGAGCTACTGCAATTAAAAGTGCATTTCTGGCCACCATGAGTCATGAAATACGAACACCGATGAATGGCGTAATGGGCATGAATTCACTGTTGCTGGAAACAGATCTTGACGGTAAGCAGCGAAAGTTGTCGGAAATGGTGAAAAAAAGCGCGGATTCATTGCTTAGAGTTGTGAATGACATTCTTGATTTCTCAAAAATGGAAGCAGGAAAGATGGACATTGAAATAGTTCCCTTTAAGACCGAAGAGATTCTATCGGATGTAGTTCAAACCATCTCTTTTCAATCCAAAGCGAAGGGATTAAAGATTGAGTATGCAATAGACAGCGATGTGCCGGAATCGTTGATGGGAGATCCAACCAGGTTGAAACAGCTGCTTCTGAACTTTGGCAGCAATGCGGTAAAATTCACAGAAGAGGGCAGCGTCAAGATTTTTGTATCCACTTATGAGCAGGCCGAAGGTGAAGATCTGATAAAATTTTCAGTGAAAGATACTGGCGTAGGCATTCCTGAAAATAAGCTGGACGGAATATTTGATCCTTTTAAACAGGCGGATGTCTCTACCACCCGAAAATTTGGCGGTACGGGTCTCGGGCTGGCAATTTGCAAGCAGCTGGTTGAATTGATGAAAGGAACAGCGGGCGTAGAAAGTACACCGGGTCAGGGGTCAACATTTTGGTTTAAGGTTCCGTTAAAGAATGAAGAAAATGAGATTTCTACGAATGGTGATGCTGATTCACTTAGTACAGATAGTGAGGATCAGCTTTTGAAGGACATGAAAGTTTTAGTGGTAGATGACGATAAAATGAGTCAGCTTGTGGTTCAAAAATTCCTCGAAAAAGAAGGGGTTATTGTTGATGTTGTTAAAACGGGAATGGAAGCTATTAAAACACTTGATTCAACAACCTATGGAGCGATACTTATGGACGTTCAAATGCCGGACATGGGTGGGTTTGAAGCAACGGAACTAATCCGGACAAAAGAAAGCAAAGCCGGGCATTACACACCCATTATCATGCTTACGGCATCTGCAATGGCAGAAGACCGTGAGAGTAGCATGAATGCCGGGGCTGACGATTTTATCACAAAGCCTGTAGAACATACCCGGTTAATCAACACCCTTCAGAAGTATTCAGGACGTAAAAACAGACGAAGTGATTATAAATTGGTTAAATAGAATGAGAATCAGATCCTATTTTTACATACAGCTGCTGCTTTTTTCTTTTTTATGCTCAGGCGAAGTAATATCAGCTGATATCCATATCCCCGGTGGTAAAACGGAAGTTCATCATCCTGAAAAAGAAAATACGTATGCCGGAAATGGCAAGGTTAAAACTGTATCCTATGCAGGTGTAATCCCCGGAAAGGTGGGCAGCGTGACGGTGATGCAAGCCTCTGGTACGGCTCCGTTTTGGTGGTCTGCCTGGTATTATGTGCTGTTAACAGTCGTAATCGGAAGTATTTTAATCTATTTATACAACGAGCATGGGAAAAAAGTCATTTCTGTTCGTGAGGAAAATGACAGCCTTAAAGCGGAAAACGAGAGGCTAAACGAGGAGTTGGCCAAACGAATGAAGGAAATTGAGTCTATCATAGAGCAGCTGAAGAAAGCCGAGGAAGAACTTGTCGAAAAATCACAAAAAGCTGGTATGGCTGAAATGGCAGCGGGTGTACTGCATAATGTGGCAAACGTGTTGAGCAGCGTTAACAGTTCAAATAGCTTTATATTGGATACGGCTAAACATTCAAAAATTGATGGCCTTTTAAAAGCCAACCAAATGTTACGGGAACACATTGATCATATAGATCAGTTTATTTTTGAAGATCCCAAAGGAAAGAAACTGTTAAAATACTATCTAAAACTTGAGGAGCCGCTGAGGAAAGAGAGAGCTGATATCTTATCCCAGTCGGAACGTCTCGATGAAAAAATAAACATCATTAATGATGTAATTACAGCACAGCAATCTCACGTAATAACCGGGAATAATGCCAGTGAGACATCCCTTTCGGAAATTGTGGAGGTTACACTATCGCTTCAGGAAGAATTTATTGATCAACACCAGGTAAATGTTATAAAAGAACTGAATGCATCAACACCTGTCATTGCACAGCGATCAAAACTGGTTCATGTGCTGGTGAACTTTATAAAAAATGCTGCTGAATCCATGGAAAAGAATCATCCTGAAAATAAAAACCTGAGGATTAAAAGCTGGGAGGATTCGTACAAGGTTTATTTGTCGGTAACTGATAACGGGGCAGGTATAAAAAACGAAAATTTGGATAAGATTTTTGATCATACATTTACCACAAAGAAAAAAGGCCACGGATTTGGGCTGCATAGCAGCGCAAACTATATGAAAGAGATGGGTGGAAAAATTGAAGTACGAAGCGATGGTAATGCAAAAGGCACAACATTTACTCTTGTGTTTCCCAAAGTAAAGATGGAAAGCTACTCAGACTCATTCAATAGCTGAAAATTTTAAACGTTTGAGATACACGCTTCAGCCGCTTTAAATCACCACTATCCTACAGGTCTATCCAATCGCCGCCCTGCTCGGATGATTCCATAATCGCACGCACGATATGGATGTCAGCCAGGCCGTCTTCACCCGGAACTGTGGGGTCTCGGTTCTCTTTTATAGCCAGGGCGTCGTTATCCATCTGACGGGCCTGCTGGTGGTTGGGGTCAGATGGCAACTCGGTGCCGTCACTTGTTTCTCCCTGAACGCCGCTGTAGGACTGCATCGGCTCCAGTCTGTACCACCCGTCCGTGCACTGTACATCCAGGTAGTTAGAGGATTTACCAAATGCTGTTTCCCCTTTTGCAACAAGACCATTTTCGAAACGCAATTCAAATTCTGTAAATTCATCAACATCACTATACATATCTTCCCGTTCGGACCATTGACGACCCCTTGCGGCAACAGGTTCCATACCGGTAGCATACCGAGCGCCATTAATTGGATAGACCCCCATATCGTAAAGAGCACCTCCACCCATATGTCCAATCCGACGCCAGTTTTCGGGGTCGCGATGCGAACCGTTGTACCCTGCACCGGTACTCAATTCTGTAATTTCACCATATGTATTTTCACGTCCGTATTTGATAATAGTTTGGGTGTTAGGCTCGTGCTGCATCCGGTAGCCAATCGTAAGCTGAACCCGGTTTTTTTCAGTGGCGTTTATAATAGAGCGGCACTCCTCTTCGTCCATAGCCATCGGCTTTTCGCACCAAACGTGCTTTCCGGCTTCTGCACCTATGATGGAATATTTAGCATGAAGTGAAGGGGGTGTTACAACGTAGATGATGTCAATATCATCATTATTTGCAACCTCGTGCATGGTTTCGTAGTTGTAAACATTTGCATCCGGGATTCCGTACTCCTCCTGCCACTCCGGAATTTTTGATGGTGTACCGGTAACAATTCCCCTGAGTTCGCAATGCTCGGTCTGCTGAAGTCCCGGAGCTAATCGCCCGGAAGCGTAGCTACCCAGGCCAACAAGGGCAACACCGAGTCTTTCCCTTTTGCGTGGCAGAATTATGGATGGGAAGCCAATTGTAGAGATAGCCAGAGCCGATCCGGCCTGCTTTAAAAAACGTTTTCTTGAAATTGAATTTGCCATAGCAACCCGGGTGATGTTGAACAATTTTTTTACATGGTCTATTATAATAAGAAAATGTCAAAAATGAATCGATTGCTGAATATTCAGGAAAAAGGGCTGGGTTTTAAGATCCCTGAAAGGTGAGGCAAAAGGTAAGGTAAAACCATTCGGAAGCTATCCACTCCCGAATGGTGACAAATTGCTCGTTTGTCTGTGTTCTGGATTCGTTAATTCATTACTGTAAACTCCTGAAGCTGACGACAGTCCCTAAAACATTCTAAATATCGTGGTTGAGAAGCCTGAAGTACATGACAGTTAGTTGACAAATAGTTGCGTAACTGAATCAAAAAACGGCTCTATTCATCTGTGAGGGCTATTTTGTTTTTGTTTATTACAATAACCTTATATCGTTTGTCAATTTTTGAGCGTTCTTCTGAGATTAGTTCAAATCCACAGGCGTTGTTAATCACACGGAATAATTTCTTGCGGTTTCTTGAATTGTAAGAGGGATGAGACTGATTCGGGTAGATTCTCTGGTCAATATTAGATACCAGCATTGTGTTTTCACCTGCCTGAACCATTTCTGCAACAATTACCCAAAGCTCTTGCAGTGCTTTGTCTTCAGATGTTTTGAACCGGTTGCCCCGAATGTACACAGTCAGATTTTGTCCTTTTTTGTGAATGGATATTGGTTTGGGATGTTCAGCCGTTTCGCTTTCTCCATTTTGTGATTCAGTCGAACGGTCTGATCGTGTGCGAAAAAGGTAGAGTAACAGGATAAAGGTTGTGAGAACAGCTGTTCCGGCACCAGTAATATACATGGCCTGTAAGGGGAGCTGGTCAGCCTGGTGTTTTGTCACATATGGATGATCCGTATCAAATTCGAAAAGAAAACCCTTCAATTGCCTTCTTTGGGTGAGGGCAAATTCATGGCCCAGGATAATCCAGCGGCCGACTCGCTCGGAGTAAAAAACCGCGCGCACATCATTCACTCCGAGTAGTGAAAGGTTGACGTTGTATACAGATTCTTCATCCGGGCTGATGAGCATAAGGTGCCAGCCTCCCGATTTCTTCGATAAAAACCCAAGTTGTCCTTTTTGATGATCAACCATGTGCGTTGTGAACTGGGTAAAGGAATAGCCTCCGAATGTCCAGCGCAGATTATTCTGTTCAAATACGTCCTGTAGGCCGTTCGCTGTTTCCCACATTCTTTTTTCAGAATCCAGCCTGTATGCGTATGAACGCTGAACAGGTTCGGCGTCTTCGTCCCTTACGAAGTAGTAAAAATCACCATCGAGCTGATATAGCAACCCTCTGGTCTGGCGGATAACGAGCTCATCATTCATTGTGGGGACTTTTTCCCACTGGCCGTACTCCCGTTCGTAACGGATCAGGAAATTCCGCATTTCCCAGTAGCCGTATCCCCCGATTGCATAGATGAACTCATCTTCAGACAAAAACGCTGCATGACCAAACATTGTGCGGTGAGAATAGGAGGTGTCTTCCCGCTCTACAGTGCCGGTTTCAAGGTCGTAGCGATGCACTCTGCCGATCCCGCTCTCCCAAAAATAGATGGATTCACCGTCATGGGTTGATTCCATATAGTCAAGCCGCTCGATATCCTCCGGGAACGTGGCAAGTGTATCAACAATACCGGATTCGTGAATAGATATCAGGTGCCTGTTTTCTTGATTGTAGAGAAAAATCCGCCCGCTTGATGGGTCGAATGTTGTGTGAAAGCCAAGTTCAGTAAGCTCGTAATTCAGGCCTTGATAGGCGGAGGGCTGAGATGAGGTAGTGTCATCCGGCTGAAAGAAACTTACTAAGAAAAATAAAATTAAATACATACACCCAAACCTTGTAGTCACCCAAGCAACCTATAGCCATAGAGTACTAAAAAATTGGGGAAAACCCACGTGTTATGAGTTTAAACTCCGTTAAAAAACAAGGATTATGTTGACGAACAAAATAGCAGGGCTCAAATAAAAGGTGCTGAATACAGAATTTTACTGCAAGGGCAAAAAATGAAATCTATTTAGAAAGGGGGCTTTAAACGTATGTCCAAGACTATCCGGCCTCTGATTTCTAAAGGAGGTGGGTGGTCTGCAGAGGTGGGGCATGCCGTATTTGTAAAAACATTTTGCCTGGCATTTAAAAAATCAGCGGCCAAATTTTTGATTAGTTCAACTTCCGCAAGATCTTAAAAAGATATTTCTAAATTATTTAAGCGGTTTGCGAGATGGCGCTTTTTTTAGACAGCTTTTACCTTTTTTAAATCGAACTCAGGTTTCGATACTGCATAGATATGTTTTCGCGTGCCCATAAAGCGTCTTGATTCGTGCGTAATAGAAAATGCGAAGAGAAAGGAAAAGTTATTCTTCCTCAAGAAGGCTCTTCACATACTGGTTGTCGGGTGCCATCTTAAGAGCTTGCTGGTAGTAGGTTTTGGCCTTATCATCGTGCCCCCCTTTTTTCATCAGGTCACCCATTAAAATCCAATTTTCTACATCCTGGGGTGAGCTTTTGATCCGGTCGAGCAGATATTGAATGGCTTTTTGGCCTTCGCCAGTCATTAGCTTGTGAAGTACAATATTGCGGTGTGCTGCCGGCAGGTCGTCCAGGGCAATAGCGCGTTCAAAATCTTCGCGGGCTTTATCGGCTTCATCGAGATTCAGGTAGCTATATCCTCTGAGGTTGTAGAGGCGTCCATTTTCACCATCTTTTTCAATCGCTTCAGTAAACGATTTAACACTCGAATCCCACTGGTTTAACTTTTGCATAACTTCGCCTTCGAGGGTGTACCCTTCAGCTGCACTTGAATCGATCCGCTGCAGTTCCCGGGCAACATCCAGGCTTTCGTCAAGATCTTTTTCGTGTAGGAGTTCGTATCCTTTTTTGTGACGTTCTTCAAAACTCATAACTAACCTTTCTCTTTTTCAGTTATATCCTCAAACTCAGCATCTTCGATTTGATCCAGATTTTTATTGTTTCGGCTGCGGGTTGGGCCGTTTTGGCTCTGCCCTGAATTAAACCTGGGGGGCTTCTGGCCGGTAGTTCGGCGCTGTGCGCCGCCAAACAGCCGTACGACAAACCGGTAGATCATATAAATTAAGATAACGGTAAATATCCAGCGTAAAAGCATCAGTCGGGCGTAATGTGAATGTGTGTGTTACTTCGAATTGGTTGATTAAATATCTGTTCTTCAAGATACAACAAATGATCGGGATTGTGTACAAAATCAATCGTTGATGCATTTATGATTATCAGGGGTGATTTATCATACCTGTAAAAGTAGCGATTGTAGGAATCGGAGAGTTCTTTGAGATAGTCTCCGGTAATATTTTTTTCATAATCGCGTCCCCTCTTTTCGATATTCTGCATCAGTCGCTCCACCGAACTCTGGAGATAAATAACAAGGTCAGGTCGGGCAGAAATGCCGGCCATAATTCCAAAAATATTATCATAGAGAGACAGCTCGTCATCATCAAGATTCAGCCTGGCAAAAATACGGTCTTTTTCAAAGATGTAATCCGAAATTACAAATTCGTCAAATAACTCACGGTTTGTCATCTTTTGCTGCTGCTTAAAGCGGCTGGCCAAAAATGCAAGCTGTGTCTGGAAACTGTAACGTTCTTTGTCTTCGTAGAATTTGGGCAGAAACGGATTTTCTTCAAACTCTTCGAGAACCAATCGCGCATTATGCCGCTCGGCCAACAGTTTTGCGAGCGTGGTTTTGCCGGCACCTATCACACCTTCAATGGCAATAAAGTCAAATCTGTTAGGCATTTTACCAGGATGTAGTTGTTTGAACGATCTTCATGGCCGGAGCATTTTCAACGAGCTGTGAAACTGTTTTACCTGTTTCCGGATCACTCCACTCAGGCTCAACCTGTTGCAAAGGAAGTAATACGAAAAGCCTTTTAGAAAATTCCGGGTGCGGAATAATAAGAGTATCGCTTTGAATCACCAAGCTGCCGTAAGCAATGATATCGAGGTCAAGAATGCGGGGCCCCCAGCGTACCGGATGGTGGTCTCTGCCGGTTGCACGTTCAAACTGTTTAAGCTTTTTTAGAAGATTCTGAGGAGTCAGCTGAGTATCAATGCTGATTACAGCATTCAGAAATGGGTATTTTGCCGGTCCAACCGGTTCAGATTCCCAAATGGAAGACTTTCTGAACTGTGTGGTAGAGAGAGATTTTAAAAACAGCCCCGCTGAATGAAGTACGCGCTGGCGGTCGCCCAGGTTTGATCCGAGGGCTATAATTACCGGTTCCATTCCATTGTTATTTCTGAATATGCTGCGCTGGTTTCAACAGGCGGCGATAGTTTGCGTACAGAAACACGAAGCCTGAGTACAGCCTGAGAAGTGTTGAAAATAGTATCGCCGATGTCGGTACATAAGGTTTCTATCAGTTTGCGGGATTCACCAGTCATCACACCGCGAACAATCTCTTCAGCTGTAGCGTAATCGAACGTTTTTGTAAGGTCTTCATCGGGAACCGCCCGGCGAAAATGGCCAAAAGCAATCACGTCAACCTCAAACCGGTTTCCATCAATCCGTTCCTGCTTGTTATGGCCGTGCTTTGCGTGAAATGCCAGAGATTTTAAAGTGATGCGATCCAAGCCGTGGGGTCTGAAATTATATGGTTGCCACTTCGAGCTTTTGTTCCAGCTCCTTCATCATTCGTTTGTGTTTCGGGCTGGTGGAAAGGCGTCCTTCAATTGTCGAAATTGCATGAATTACGGTAGAATGATCCCGGCCACCAAACTGGAGCCCAATTGTTTTCAGGCTCGATTTGGTATATTTCTTTGATAAATACATAGCCACCTGCCGGGCCTCCACAATTTCCTGCTTCCGCGTTTTCTCGCGAACTTTATTTGTATCAATATTAAAATACTCGCACACGCAGTTTTGAATTACGTCGATTGAGATCTGGGCCTGTGTGTTCTTCACCATGTCTTTGAGAACGGTTTTAGCCATCTGCAGATCAATTTCGTCTACATGTTTCAGGGAAGCAGTGGCCAGCAGTTTAATAATAGCACCTTCAAGGTCGCGAACGTTCGATTTAAAGTTGTAGGCAATAAATTCTATGATCTTAGGGTCTATGGTGATGCCATTGTCGTTGGCCTTTCGCTCAAGAATGGCATATCTCGTTTCATATTCGGGAATCTGGAGGTCGGCACTTAATCCCCAGCTGAACCTTGAAATCAGCCGTTCTTCTATGTCGGGCACATCTTTAGGGGCACGGTCGCTGCTGAGGATAATTTGTTTGCCCTCCTGATGCAGTGCATTAAATATGTGGAAAAATTCCTCCTGTGTTTTCTCTTTTCCGCTGAAAAACTGAATGTCGTCAACAATCAGTACATCTATATTTCGATAGAACATCGAAAATTCGCTGGCCCGGTTGTTTCGGATTGCCTGCACGAACTCGTTTGTAAACGTTTCGGAAGAAACATAGAGAACAGAAAACTGGTCGCCAAAGTCCTGCTTAATTTTATTGCCGATGCTCTGCACAAGATGAGTTTTTCCAAGGCCTGTTGTGCCGTACACAAAAAGCGGATTGAAAGAGTTTTTGCCCGGATTTTCGGCAATGGCCATAGCGGCAGAGCGCGCCAGGCGGTTGCAGTCGCCTTCAATGTAGCGCTCAAACACGTAGTTGTCGTTCAGATTGGAATCTATGTTGGTTTTACGGATTCCGGGTATAACGAACGGATTCTCTATCTTGCCGGGGTGATAATCACTGTAAGTATTCATCTCCTGCGGCTTTGATGGAGGGGAGGGCCGCTGCGGTAGATTAACGGAGCGGTTGTCTTCAAAGCGATCGGCTTTCTCTACCAAAACGGAATATTCCAGTTTACCCTCATCTCCTAAAACCTTGGCGATGGTGGATCGGAGCATATTATAATAGTGCTCTTCGAGCCACTCATACCAGAACTGGCTGGGTACCTGGATCGTAAGCGTACCATCCTGAAGTTTAACGGGCTTAATAGGTTCAAACCATGACTTAAACTTTTGATAGCTGATGTTATCCTGGATAATTTCCAGGCACTCATTCCAGGCATTTTCTGCAGTTACCGTATCCAAGCGTTTTGGCCTCCAAAATCTAATATCTTTAGAAAAAATCTCTTTTAGTTATCCACACGACATTTTTTTGTTTCTCTTCGTGCGACGGAAAGAAAATCTAAATTTATTTACCTGAAATCAAACGAATAAATGGGTGCGCCGGTAAAGTTATCCACAATAGTCTTAACAATGTAACGTAATGCTGCACAATAAAATGTGGGTTTTTACAAAAAACACCCACATTTCGCTTGACAGCACGTAACAATTCTCTAACAATGATTTTACACCAAAGGCATAAACCGAATCGGCAGTAAAAAAACTTTTCCACAAGTTATCCACATCAGGAAAAACGCGCTGTTGCGCACTAACCGGGACGTGTATTCTTTAGGTGTAAATGCGCACTATGGGTACAATTAGCTTGAAGGCACTGCGGTTAGAAACCTGGGATTTTTATCGAGGTCGTTGTAAAGTTTTGCGGAAGGGTAGGTATTCAGCGCAATATTGTGGATATCACCGGCAAGCCGGTCGTTCAACTCAAGGAATAGAGTAGAGGTGCATTGATGGGCATATTGTATAACCGACCGGTATACATCCAGCGGATTTTCGTGAAATAGTGCTTTCCCGGGTTCATATTCTGTTACCTGGGGTTCAAGGCCCGCCCGTTCTTTCGGGGCAATGTACGGAGGGTTTGAAACAATAATATCCCAGCCACCTTTTGGGCTGTCCAGAGATCCCGGGTTGAAGAGGTCTCCGTGAACAAACTGAACATCCAGCTGATTATGGTTTGCATTAGCTGATGCAACGGAGAGTGCCTTATCGGAAATATCGGTTCCGGTGCAGTGCCAGGCCGGCCGGAATTTTTTTACAGCAAGGGCAATACATCCGCTGCCTGTACCAATGTCCAAGAGGGAGAGAGGTTCATCTTCAGCGTGAGAGGTTTGGTCCAATAATAATTCAACCAGCTGCTCCGTTTCGATCCGCGGAATAAGCACAGAAGGCTCAACCCGGATGTGGAGCCCCATAAAATTTGCAGATCCGGTTATATACTGAAGGGGCTCATGGCCGGCCCGCCTTTTGATGAGTGGTCGCAGGGTATTAAGTTCAGCGGATGAAAGCGGCCGTTCGTACTGCAGGTACAGGTCAAGGCGCTTGCAGTTAAGTACATCGGCCAGCAGCCACTCTATACTGTGCCTTGGATCTGGAATCTTCTTCTCCTTGAAGAAGCCCGTAGTCCACTCCAGCATTCTAAGCACTGTCCAAAGTTCAGTGTCCTGTTTATCGGCCATAAAGTAGCTGGATAGAACCGCTGTTAGTTAAACGGCTATTCGTCTTCGTCTTCTGCAGGCTTGTCAACCTCTTCTTGCAGGGAAAGTCCAAAACGTTTTGAAAAGTCCATAATAAAGTTCACTACATCTGCTTCAATATTATGCTCTTCAGAAAGAGAGCTGCCGCGGAAGCCCATTCTTCCCCCCGCTTTTTTCAGCTCTACACGATTCTGTTTTGATGTGCATTCAATCACACATGTAAGTGTGATTGTTGCGTTAATTTGTTTTTCGTACTGCTCGTAAACGGCTACGTGTACCTCGTCGTTATTGGCAGGAGAAGTATATTGATACAGATATTTTGGCTCAACATCTTCAAATAATTTGGGAGCCATGCGGCGCAGCGTGGTCTGCGGGCCGTAAACCAAATATTTAGTGACAGAATTCATAAACAAAACCAGTTGATTTGCAAAAAAGTACGGCGAATTTTCTGCCTGAATAAAAGCCTAAATCAAACAATAATCAAATAGAGTGTGAAAAGTTTTTGTATAACATTTTTATATTATCCTTTATGAATGCAATGCTAAGGCGCTCAAACACGTTGCAGAATAAAATCATAAGCCAATAAATCATCATGTTCCCAAAACAGTTACATCTTCTCTTTGTATTCATTCTATTGCTGGTATTCGGGTACTCACAAAATGCTTTCTCCCAGATAGAGGAGCCCGAATTACGTGTAGAAGAACGAACCAGTACACCGTTGCCTCAGCTCTACAGTTCCGGACTCACCTTCGATGTACTGTTTAACAACTTTGGTTTTGGGCTTGGCGGCCAATACCGTAAAGTGATTGCCGACCAGGCAGAGGGGTTTCTTAACCTTCGGGTTACGGGGTTGCGTGATGCATCTGAACAAACGTTTACGGATGTATTTTTTGGCCAGCAGGTAGTGCCGAATAAATACCAGCGAGCATTTGCGTTCCCGGCAATGCTGGGAGTTCGTAAACGATTATTTGCAAATCGTGTTCAGGAGAGCTACCGGTTTTTTGTTTCTGCTTCTGCCGGCGGTGTGGCAGCATTTTCGTACCCGTATTTTGACGATCAAAACAACAACGGGTTTCGGGAACAGTTCAACAATTACTTTGAGCAGGTGAATGATGTTTTTACAGGATGGAGTGAAGGGGACTGGCACTTTGGTGGTGCCGGTGAACTTAAAATCGGTTTGGATTTCGGGCGCAACTTCAGCGGTGTGACTTCTGTTGAGTTTGGATACTACGCCTACTACTTCCCGGACGGTATACAGATGATGATGCCAAAACAGCCCGATCTTCTCGAAAATGTGATGCCGGGCCAAAATCGTTTTCAAACGGATGACGACGGAAATCTTCTTCTGGAGCCCTTTTTTGATTCCCAGAAATTTTTTGGTACTCCGCAGCTTACGTTTACATTTGGTAAGCTCTGGTAATTGACGGCAATAAGGGCATCAGATATCGAATCCAAGCGTGGGAAGCCATCCGGCGGGGTTCTCAAGTGAATCTAAAATGAGGTCGGGTTGATGCCTCCGGAGCTCATCATGACTGAACCCGCCTGTTGTAACTGCTACAGATTTTGCCCCGAAATGTTTAGCGCAGTGAATGTCGTTTGGCGTATCTCCTATCACAACATATCTGCCCGGCATTGGGGAATAACCGTATAAACTGCAATACTCTTCGTGTGCTCCGCCGGGCAGATGATTGCGATCGGCGGATATTTCACCAAAACCACCAAACTTAAAAATATTTTGCAGGCCTGCCGTTTCAACTTTTTTCATTGCAACCTCCCTGAAATTTCCCGTACACAGCCCAACCGCAAAACCCGCTTCAACTGCTGCATGCACTGACCTGAGGGCCTCATCAAACAAGTCCATATGATTTCGCGTTAAGTGTTGAAGCATCACACCGGAATAAGCCTGCTTCAGCCGATCAAAAAGGTCATCTGAACCGGGAGAATGGTTAATCAATTCCATGAAGATGCCCCGGTCTGTTCGTCCGGCAAAGGACCGGGTTGAATTCTCGGGGATCTGAAGCCCAAATTTTTGAAGCTGTTCTTCAATCAGGTCAAACAGGAACTCGCGATGCACTTTCAGCAGGGTTCCGTCGATATCATATAACAAAATGGGTGATTCTTGCATGGGCTTACCACTTTATAGAGATCAATATTAACAGTACATTGCAGAAACAATTAACCTAAACAACACAGAGAACAACATATGAGTTTAATTGAAGATATATCAGCACGTCAAATCCTGGATTCCCGCGGCAATCCTACCGTAGAGGTGGATGTAATTCTCGAAAACGGAATTCTGGGCCGGGCAGCCGTTCCTTCCGGTGCATCTACAGGTGAGTTTGAAGCGGTTGAGCTGCGCGATGGTGATAAGGATTATTTTCTTGGTAAAAGTGTGATGAATGCTGTCAATAACGTGAATAATATTATTGCAGATGAATTGCTTGGATTCCCGGCTTCCATGCAGGTTGAAATAGACCAGATGTTGCTGAATCTGGACGGTACGCCCAACAAGGGAAAGCTGGGCGCAAATGCACTTCTGGGTGTTTCCATGGCGGTAGCCAAATCAGCCGCAATGGCTTCCGGACTCCCGCTCTGGCGTTATCTTGGCGGGGTAAATGCCAAGGTGCTTCCGCTGCCCATGATGAATATTATCAATGGTGGTTCTCATGCTGATAATAACGTGGATCCTCAGGAATTTATGATAATGCCGGCCGGGGCAGATACCTTCAGTAAAGCCGTGCAAATGGGAGCAGAGATTTTCCATAACCTCAAAAAAGTGCTCTCTTCCAAAGGATACAATACCTCCGTGGGCGATGAGGGGGGATTTGCGCCTAATCTAAAATCGAACGAAGAGGCCATTGAGGTGATTCTTACTGCAATTGAAAAGGCGGGGTACACACCGGGTGATGAAGTGCTGATTGCGCTGGATCCTGCAAGTTCGGAATTTTATGATACCGAGAAAAAAGTCTATGAATTTAAATGGAGCGATGGATCTGTCCGCAATGCTGATGAAATGGTAGAATACTGGGCCGGATGGGTAGAAAAATATCCTATTATCTCCATTGAAGACGGTATGTATGAAGATGACTGGGATGGATGGAAAGCTCTCACAAACGCTATTGGCGATAAGGTACAGCTTGTGGGTGACGATTTGTTTGTAACCAACACTGAGCGTCTTGCCCGCGGTATAAAAGAGGGGATTGCAAATTCAATTTTGATAAAAGTGAATCAGATCGGGACCCTTACTGAAACCTTGGATGCCATTGAGATGGCTCATAAAAACGGGTACACATCGGTGATTTCACACCGGTCGGGTGAAACGGAAGATACGACAATTGCAGATTTGGCAGTGGCAACTAATGCCGGCCAGATCAAAACCGGATCTATGAGCCGAACCGACCGTATTGCCAAATACAACCAGCTACTTCGAATTGAGGAGGAGCTGGACAATGCAGCTGTATTTATGGGCAGAGATACATTTGGGGTGTAAGTATTATTTTCCATCCAACGGCAGCCTAATCAAGCCCCGGCAATTGCCGGGGCTTTTTTCGTTAAAGAAAATACCAACGATTCGTTGCGGGGGCTAAAATTGTTATCTTTCCGCAATGCGTATTAACCGTCTGAAACTTCATAATTTTAGAAATCATACCGATTCGGAAATCACCTTTGCTCCTCACCTGAACCTGATAACAGGAAAGAACGGGGCAGGAAAAACCAATGTGATTGACGCAATTCACTACTTGTGCATGAGCCGTAGCTTTGTAGCTTCAAGCGACCAGTATGTAGCCAACTGGGATGAAAAATATTTTATGATTGAGGGAGATTTTGAAGGTGAGATCCGCCATTCCTTTAAGGTATCGTGCAGCTACTCCAGGGGAGACGGGAAGAAAATCTTTGTGAATGACAGCCCGCTCAAGCGCCTGTCTGACCTGATTGGGATGGTGCCGGTTGTGGTAATGAGTCCCGGAGATTTGAAACTGACTGCAGAAGGGCCTGCCGAAAGACGATCCTTTCTGGATAGTATGATCAGCCAGATTTCTACAAAATATCTCAGGGATTTGATGCAGTACAGGCATATTCGCAGGCAGCGCAATAAGTTGCTTCAGGAGTTCAGGGGCCCCCGGCAGATGCTTGAAACCTACCTTGAGCCATGGAGCCGGCAGCTGGTTGAAACCGGCGCGCGGCTGATCGCAAAACGGGCCGGCGTGTTGAAACAGTTTAAGCGTTACCTGGAGTATCAGTACAGAACCATCTCGGAACTAAAGCTGAAACCCGGGCTTACCTACCAAACCATAACTGATGAAACTGAAAGTACTGAGCAAATTAAGGAAGTATTCACCAATCTGATTCAGCAGAACCTGGAAAAAGAGATAGAGCGGGAGCAAACACTCTACGGCCCTCACCGGGATGAAGTAGTGTTTTACCTGGATGATATGGAGCTGCGAAATTTTGGGTCTCAGGGCCAACACCGGCTCTTCTCCATGGCGCTGAAAATGGGGCAGCTCTTTTATTACAGCGATGAGCTGGATGATCTGCCGATTATGCTTCTGGATGATCTTTTTGGAAACCTGGACCAGCAAAAAGTGACAATTATTATGGAAACACTGACAAAACATTCCGGGCAAACGTTTATAACTTCTGCCGCGGAGAAACCTTTTTTAAAATCTCAGTTTAAAAACAGATCTTCCAACAGCTGGTATAAAGTAGAAGATGGCAACATTCACCTGAAATACTGATTATGGCCTTTGGCAATAAACCACAATCGATGGATAAGCTTCTGAAGGAATTTATGAAGCGCATTCCCCACCGCACCAAGCTGCAGCGGGGCATGGTGCTGCACGTATGGCCGGATATCGTGGGGGATAAAATTGCAGGAGTAAGTAAAAATCTTCACTTTGAAGGAAACCGGCTTGTTGTAGAGGTGAGCAACAGCGCGTGGAGGCACGAAATCCACATGAACCGTTTTTCTATTGCAAAGCGTCTGAATGACAAAGTGGGCAGCAAAGTAGTGAAAGAAATCATCGTCAGAGCATCATGAAAAACTGTATTTTATCAGAATGAGCGTGTTTACAAATATACAAGAAAGAATCAGCCATTTCTTTTCCAGCCGGTGGGGGCTGGATGAAGACGATGACTCCAAAACCTTTTCCCGTCATAAGGTGCTTGCGTTTACATTTGCGATGCTTTTTTCGATTGCGCTTTGGTTTATTGTGAACATGGGCCGCGATTATAATATGACCATGATGCTTCCCATACAGGTAACCAACCTGCCGGATGACATTGCGCTGAGTTCCGAAGTTCCGGATAATGCAGCGGTTAGTGTGAGTGGTGAGGGCTGGAGCCTGTTTAATCTCTACATTAACCCGCCGCAGATAACGCTGGACATTGAAGCGCAGCAGGTAAACATGTTCGAGCAGGTACGCCAGCAGGTTAGTTCAATGTCTGACGTGAGTGTGATGCAGGTTGATCCCATGTTTCTTGAGATTGAAACTGAGATGAGAACTTCGAAAACCGTTCCCGTCCGTTCACGTGTGAATATTATCACAGAAAACCAGTACGGCATACTGGGTTCCCCGGAAATTTCGCCGGATAGTATTTCTATTTCAGGACCTGCATCACGCGTGGAAGAGATAGATGAATGGGGAACGGACGAATCCGAAATTGATGACGTTAATTCTGATGTTGAGATTACTCTCGATCTGGAGTCGCCCCCTCCCGGCATATCTGTAAGTCCGGCACAGGTAGCATTCCGGGCGGAAGTTGCTGAATTTACGGAAGCAGAAGTTCGTATTCCGGTGCGTACACGCGGTCTCCCGCCGGGCCGGGCTGTTTCGTTTTCGCCATCCTCAATTCTTGTGCGGTATAACGTGCCGCTTGATCAGTACAATGAGGTGCAAGAGATACGCCCCTTTGTTGCATACGTAGATTTCGAAAGGCTGGAGCAGGATACAACAGGTCTCATATCGCCACAACTGGAGCGGGTAACGGACGAATATGATGTGCGGCTGAGAAATTTTCAGCCCACCCGGGTTTCGTATTTTAACGTGCTGCCAGATTAATGTAGAAATCAAAGGGGGCGTCACCTGCCGGTTACGGATTATTCCGTTTCCCGACAGTTCAGAATTGCCGCATCGCTTGATTAAAACTGCCGCCGCTCAGGTATCAGGTAGCCTCTGCCATAGTCTTCTCAAACGGTTTGATCACATCTTCAATATCCCGTGTACCGTTGAAAAAGGAGAGGATTTTCAGAAGCACTTCGTCTACTAAAATATCCGGGCAGGAGGCGCCGGATGTGAGAGCGATTTTAAGATCCGGTTTGTCGACCGGTAGCCAATCCCGGGTCTGGTTCATCTCCTTATCCCACTGGTTGAAATGGAGGATTTCACCGGGAGAATCAAATTCATTGGCATCCCGGATATGAAATGTGGGACAATGGTGCTCAAGTATTTCCACGAGGTGCATAGTATTTGAAGAATTGTAGCCGCCAACCACAATTGCAAGATCAGGCTCTGCATCGGCAAGCTGGTATGTGGCGGACTGATTCTCGTTGGTGGCGTAGCAGAGCGTATCTGATGTATCGGCAAAATGATTTTGAACCTCCTCTCTGCCGAATCGTTTTTCAGCAGCCTCTTTTAAAATGTTCATCACTTTCTGGGTTTCCGTAGCCAGCATGGTGGTTTGATTAATCACACCAAAAAACTCGAGATCTTCCAGCGGGTTGAATCCATCCGTGCTTTTATGGCCAAAATAGGTTTCAAAATCGTCCAGGGGCCGGTCTTCTGTCATAATCTCCGCGAGAATAGTTGCTTCCTCCGGGTTTAAAACTACTACCGCCGAGGAGTGATCCGCACTGTGTGAGAAGGTTGCCCGGGTTTCTTCATGGCGGTGTTTACCGTGAATCACCAGGCTGTATCCCTTTTTACCAAGCTGATTTCCCCGCTTCCAAACCTTTTCAACAAACGGGCATGTGGTGTTATATTGGTAGGGGTCAATGCCGCGCTTCTGTAATTTTTCCTGAATTTCAAGTGTGGTGCCAAAGGCAGGTACAATCACAATATCATCAGAACTGAGCGATTCAATTGAGATGCGCTCTGTGCCGTCCGTATCAAACAGAAACCGTACTCCCTTATCCAGCAGGTCTTCATTTACTGTGGGGTTGTGAATCATCTCACTCAGCAGGTAAATATTTTTACCGGGGTTCGATTCTACCGTGCGATAGGCAATATCAATAGCATTTTCCACGCCGTAACAAAACCCGAAATGCCGCGGAATTAATACCGTCAGCGGACCAAAATCCAATTCGGTGGGGCTCAGCTCTTTTTTTCGCGGGTCCAAAACTTTGTTCGCCTCCTTCACCTTTCGTATGATCGGTGAACGATACATTTTAGGGATGTCGAATGTTTTGCGTGCCATATAAAAATCGGTTGTAGCGACATTGTTCGGTTGAAATATACGATCTTTCATTTAAAACACCGCAGGCTGGTAAATGATTCAGCGCTTCTTGCGGTTTAAAAATGCTTCAACCCGCTGCTGGTGTTCAGCGCTTTCCCAGAACCGGGTGAATGGGTCTGTTTCCTGTTCAAAACCGGAAAAGGACGCGCTGGACTTTAGATATTCAATAAATGTACGATCGTTCATCGTCAGGCTTTCGGTGATTTTTTTAAGCCCGGTTTGATACTCTGCAGGGGCAAGCACCTGGTTAACAAATCCGGATTTTAATGCTTCTTGAGCGGGCAATATTCGCTGCGTGGCAAGCCAGAAAAGGGCGGTTTTCCAGGGAACCAGTTGCCGGAGACTTGCAATGCCACCCCATCCGGGTGGCAGGTAAAATTTACCCTGGGTGAACCCGATATTTACATCACTGCGGGCAATTCTAAAATCAAATGAAGCGGCAATTTCCCAGCCCCCGCCATAGGTATCACCGTTAATGGCGGCAAGCGTCCAGAACGGCAGGCCTCTTATGCGGTTTAGGATATGTAGCATTCGTTCGGTCATCTCCCGGGCTTCATCCGCACGTTTTATTTGATGAAATTCTCTCAGATCTCCGCCGGAGATGAAGCTGCCTTCTGAGCCTGTGAGAATAAACAGGCGGGTTTTTGCATCGGATTCCAGGTCATCAAGAATTGCCTCTATCTGATCCATCCACTCAAAGTTTACCGCATTTTTGGTTTCAGGATAGTGTATGGTTGCTGTCAGGTGGGTGCCGTTTCGTTCAGTGCGTATACTCATAAGATGGTTGTTGTGTGTTAGCCGGCTACAGAATCTCGCAGCCAGTTAAGATAGTCGGCATTCCCTTCTTTAACGGATAGCGGGAGGGAAATCACGCAAGGCACATCGTAGCTGTGGTGAGACTTGATAGATTGAGTAACTTTCGGCACCATCTCTTGTGTGGTTTTTACCAGGAGAACACACTCGTTATCAGATTGCACTTCGCCGTTCCACCAATAGAGTGACTCCATTCCGTCTATGATATTTACACAGGCACAGAGCTTGTTTTTCACTAAAACAGACCCAATATCACGTGCTTGCTGTTTGCTTGATGTTGTTACGTATAAGATTCTGAGATTTTCCATCGTTTTATCCGTATATAATTTCTAATGGACACTTTTCGGGAACATTTGCCACCCTGCCAATCACGATTGCATAAAAAAATGTTGAAACCATCGTTGCCTGATCGAAGCGGGAAATAAAAGAACGCCGCTGGTTGAACTACGATGAAAATAACCGTAATTTGATAGGCTCTGATTCAAAAATTTAATCATATAATATACCGTATGCGAGAGTGGCGGAATTGGTAGACGCGCTAGATTTAGGATCTAGTACCTTTACCGGTGTGGGGGTTCGAGTCCCCCCTCTCGTACCATATTTTCCAATCCTATCGTAACTTACCAACTTAAATAAACAAAGAACAAGTGGAACTATCCGTTCAGGAAATCACCCCCGTAGATAAAGAGATCACCATCAAAGCAGATCGAAGCGATCTCGAGCCTAAGTTTAATAAAGCCTACAAAAAATACAGGAAAGAGATACAGATGCCGGGCTTCCGTCCCGGAAATGTGCCTGTTGGGCTCATTAAGAAACGGTTCGGCAAAGAGATTGAAATGGAGGAGATCAACAGCTACGTGCAGGAGGTGTATGAGAATGAGATTGTACCCGAGTATGAGCCGATAGGCGAAACCCAGATGAAAGATATGAGCTGGGAAAATGATGAGCTGGAAGTTACATTTAAGGTGGGTGCCAAACCTGAATTTGAACTGGCTGATATTGAAAGCATCACTGTGGATATGATGGTGCATGATGTAACGGATGAAGAGGTTGAAGAAGAACTGGAGCGAACGCTGGAACGCCAGGGCAACTGGACAGAACAGGAGGATGATTTTGAAATCACCACTGAGTGCCGTGTAACCGTTGATGCAGTGGCTCTTGGAGAAGACGGCGAACCACTGGAGGGTGAAAAAGATGAGGATCAAAAACTGGACCTGCGTGAAGAAGGCACAGGTGAGTTTGCTGAACATCTTGTAGGGCATAAGAAAGGAGATGTAGTATCGTTCTCTCTGGGTGAAGATGTTGATTACGACAATTTTCAGCTAACCATCAAGAATGTTGAATTGATGGATAAGGCCGAGCTGACGGATGAGTTTGCAAAAAAGGAAAGCAACGGAGAGGCAAAGAATATTGATGAGTTCAAGAGCTACATTAAAAGCCGAATGCAGGAATACTACGACCAGTCTGCAAAAGATATGTTCCGGCAGGATGCAATGGAAGAGCTTGTGAAAGCACATGATTTTGAGATTCCGGATGTGATGGTTGGCCAACTACAGGACTCGTATGTGGAGTATGCCAAGCAGCAATCCGGCGGGCAGCTTCCTCCGAATTTTAATGAAGAGGAGTACAAGGAGAACATGAAAGATAATGCCGTCCGGGAAGGGAAATGGATGTTTATCAGTGAAAAACTACAAGAAAAGTTTGATGATATTGAAATCAAGCCCGAAGATATTGATGAGTTTATTGGTATGGAGTCGGCCAAATACGGTATGCCGGTTGATCAGATGAAGAGCTACTATGCTCAGAATCCCAACCAGCTCGAGAGCCTGCGTACCAGCATCCGCGAAAATAAAGTTTTTGATAAACTGAATGATGCTGTTACTATAAATGAACTCTCAAAGGATGAATTTCGTAAGAAAAGAGAAGCTGAAAACGAGTCAGAAGAAGAAGAAAGTAGTGAATCGTAACGTTTAATTTAAAAGGCAATGCCAACTGTGAAACAACCCTTGTTTGAACTCCCGAATATGAGCGAATTTTCTCAAATACAGAATAATCTTGTGCCGATGGTTGTGGAAACAACCAGCCGCGGCGAACGGGCATATGATATTTACTCCCGCCTGTTAAAAGACCGAATTGTAATTCTTGGTACGCCGGTGAACGACACCGTTGCGAGCTCAATTGTTGCTCAAATGCTTTTTTTGGAATCTCAGGATCCTGAAAAAGATATTAATCTCTACATCAACAGCCCGGGTGGCGTTGTTTCAGCAGGGCTGGCAATTTATGATACTATGCAGTACCTGAAATGCGATGTTGCCACAACTTGTGTTGGGATGGCGGCCTCTATGGGGGCGGTTCTTCTAACTGCAGGAACTAAAGGTAAACGTAATGTACTGCCGCATGCACGTGTAATGATTCACCAGCCGCTGGGCGGCGTTCAGGGCCAGGCAAGCGATATTGAAATTGAAGCCCAGGAGATCCTGCGTATCAAAAAAGAACTAACCGGAATACTTGCAGATCATTCCGGACAGGAAGTTGACAGAGTGATGCAGGACTCCGACCGAAATAAGTGGATGTCGGCCCAGGAAGCTGTAGACTACGGCCTGGTTGATAACGTGATGAAGCGCGAGAAGAAGAACGGCAAATAAACAATAACTGATCAGGCTAACAGCAGAGTTTCTTTTTTATGAGTAAGAAAAACGAAGGTGATAATGTAAACTGTTCATTTTGCGGGCGTTCAAGCCGCGAGGTGGATTCTATGGTAGCCGGTCCCGAGGTGTTTATTTGTAACCATTGTGTGGAAGATGCATCCAGTATTATAGAAAGCGATCTCTCCTCCCTTTCCCGCCGCCGCGACCGCCAGTATAAACCGATGTTGAAGCCTGTTGAAATTAAGGCGAAACTCGACGAGTATGTAATCGGGCAGGAAGGTGCTAAAAAAGCTCTTTCCGTCGCCGTATATAATCACTATAAACGTATTTCCGGTTCACAATCCCTGTCCGGTGACGATACCAAAATTGAAAAAAGTAACATCGCACTAATGGGACCCACTGGTGTGGGAAAAACCCTGCTTGCACGCACACTGGCCGAAGTAATTGATGTACCCTTTACAATTGCGGATGCAACGGTTTTAACGGAGGCAGGATACGTGGGGGAGGATGTAGAAAGCATTCTGAGCAACCTTCTGCAGGCAGCGGATTACGACGTAGACCGTGCACGGCGGGGAATAATATATATCGACGAAATTGATAAGGTTTCCCGCAAGAGCGACAACCCGTCCATAACCCGCGACGTATCAGGTGAAGGTGTACAGCAAGCACTTTTGAAAATACTAGAAGGTACAACAGCCAACATCCCTCCAAAAGGCGGAAGAAAACACCCCGAGCAAAGTTTTATCCAGTTAGACACTTCAGATATCCTTTTCATTTGCGGCGGTGCGTTTAGCGGGCTTGAGGAAGTTATCGCCCAGCGCCTGTCGGTCAGCTCAATGGGTTTTCAGTCGGAAGACCAGGTGAAGTTTGATAAAAACGATCCTCAGATTTTCACAAACGTGGAACCGGAAGATCTTCAGAAGTTTGGCTTGATTCCTGAGCTTATAGGACGAATTCCTATTATCTGCGGGCTTGAGCAGCTCTCTGATGAAGCCATGGTTGAAATCTTGTTAAAACCAAAAAATGCCATCACAAAGCAGTATAAAAAGCTCTTTAAGATGGAAGATATAGAGCTCGAATTCGAGGAAGATGCACTGACTGCAATCGTTGATAAGGCCCGGGAGCGAAAAACCGGTGCCCGCGGTTTGCGCTCAATCCTTGAGGCTGCTATGCTCGACATCATGTTTACCGTGCCGTCCATGAAAAATGTGAAACGGTGTATCATTACACGGGAGACCATCGACAAAAACGCTCCTCCGATTTACGAAAAGCAGAAGGCATCTGCCTGACAACCTCGGTTCGATTCAAATTTGGTTCATTTAGTCAGTATCAAGTCTTCTCAGGCAAGGAGTGAATCTGATTGTTGTTCGCAGTTTTTCCACAAATCAGGTGAACATCCTGCTTCCAGGGGGATACCATTGGGAAGGGGCTTTTGAAATCATGATTTCAGAGTAAAACCCGGGTTGATACATTTCCTCTGTGCAATCGTTTATAAATTGTCGCAATGCAGAATCTCTTACCGCTAAACTGGATCAAAATTGTGCTGGCAGCCCTTTTGGTACTGTTAGCCGCGGCTTCGTTTTTCTATAACAGAATACTGGTTGAAGAACTTCTGGAACACGAACGGGCCAGTGTTGAATTATGGGCGAAAGCTCTTGAGTTCAATCTGGATCCTGTTCACGATGAGATAACGAACAACCTGTTAGAGTCGATTGATGTTCTCGAAAATATCGAAGAAGTGCCCGACAGCGTCATTCAGATGATTGAAGAGGTTGAAGCCACCAACCCCACGCTTCAGTTTGTATCAGACAACCTGCTGATAGATACCCGCTACTCGATTCCCACTATTGTAACCGATGAGACCGGGGCTATTTCTGCGAGCCGTTTTATTGACGGGGACGTGAGGCCGGAAATGGTGGAGGAGTTTGCCGAGGTAAACGACCCAATTGTGATAACCACGAATGAGAGCGGAGAGGCTCTGCGAAATTTCATCTATTTTGGCGAGAGTCAGACGGTAAAATACCTGCGGTATTTTCCTTTTCTCCAGTTTGGGATTTTGGCGGTTCTTATCGGCATCGGCTACCTGACGTACCGGAGTATCAGCCGGTCGGAAAAATCGAACTTGTGGGTGGGCATGACCAAGGAGGCGGCCCACCAGCTGGGAACTCCGCTATCGAGCCTCTACGGGTGGATACAGCTGCTTAAAGAGAATAATAAAGAAGATGATGAGACCCTGTCTATCGTTTACGAGATTGAAAAGGATGTGGGCCGCATAAAAGGGATTACGGAGAGATTTAATAAAATTGGATCTGAACCGGAACTTAAAAGTGTACGGGTTGAACCTATTGTGGACCAGGTGATTGATTATATGACCCGTCGCCTTCCCCAGCTTGGCAAGCATGTGGATGTTCGAAAATCAATTGAAACAAACAGCAAGCTTCGGCTAAACCCTGAACTGTTTCAGTGGGCAATCGAAAACCTGATTAAAAACTCGATGGATGCCATAAAAGAAACTTCCGGAGATGCGT
Organism: Balneolaceae bacterium; assembly: GCA_041686215.1. Taxonomy (GTDB): domain Bacteria; phylum Bacteroidota; class Rhodothermia; order Balneolales; family Balneolaceae; genus SW132. The sequence continues at coordinate 37,532 of JAWLEH010000003.1, forward strand.
TTATATCCGTTTCGGTTTTTGAAAGCGGAGAAAGTCTCTTAATTGATGTGGAAGATTCCGGGGCGGGAATTGATAGAAAATATGTGAATGAAATTTTTAAACCGGGCTACAGCACTAAAAAGAGAGGCTGGGGACTTGGATTAAGCCTGACGCGGCGGATCATAGAAGATTACCACGACGGTAAGATTTTTGTACTGCATTCAGAGAAAGACAAAGGGACAACGATTCGAATATCACTGCCCCTCTGAGATATAAAATTAAGTAAACAGGGGAGTTCTAATCTTCTTCGATATATCCGCGATCTTCAGCGTATTCGGTAAGCTGAGCTTTTAATAAATTTCGTCCACGGTGCAGGCGGGAACGAATGGTGCCGATAGGCACATCCAGCATATTTGCGATCTCTTCGTAGGTAAAGTCTTCAACGTCGCAAAGGAGAACCACTGTCCTGAAATCTTCCGGGATTTGATCCAGTGCCCGTGTGATATCATCATCAATGAGTTCACGATACATCGTATCCTCCAGGTCGGATGTGTCGGTACGTTCTGCGCGAATAGTCTCGTAGAAGGTTGCTACTTCGTCGTAATCAACCTGCTGCGGTTTTTTTGATTTTCTGCGGTAGTTGTTAATGTAAGAGTTCTTGAGAATACGAAATAACCAGGCCTTGGCATTCGTACCTTTTTCGTAGCTGCTGAAAAAACGATATGCCTTAACAATGGTATCCTGTACAAGATCTTCGGCGTCGTTAGGGTCTGATGTGAGCCGCAGACCAAAATTATAAAGTGCGTCCAGGTGAGGAATAATCTCCTCATTGAAGTCGGATTGTTTGCGAATTTCTTTTTTTGTTAGTTCTGCCATCCCTTATGATCCCTCAACGTTTGCGAGGTTTAAAATTAAATCAAAAACCGGTGGTTAAACCGGAATACTACCGCATTCAGTGATCTGAAAGTAGGTACATTGTTTACATGGGTCAAATTGATAGTATCAATACGATAAGTAGGTATTAACGAACAGTCATTTTTTGTTTCGCTACATTTTAAACACAACTAAAACATCGTAAAGAGCATGAGTCCATGCCGCGCATCCGAATCCTCTTATAACATAAATAAGATTTAATGTTAAGCCAAATATAAAACGGTATAAAAAGCTGTTTAACGACCATGCGTCAGCAAAAGCACCTACGTAGTGAACACCGCTAAATATAACTGCCGCAATGATTGCCGAATAAACGTAGGCTACATTTTTATTATCAAAAAAACGTATGAGCAGAATAAATAGTACAGAAACAAGGATGACTCTGAAAAATAGTTCTTCATAGAGACCAGCCCCAAGGGAGAGGGCAAAAAGCTGTATTTTGGAAAGTGAGGCACTATTTTGCGATATATCCATCTGAAGTATCAGGTCGAGGAAATTGGTGATCAGTGTGGAAAACACAATAGCGTAAACTGCAGATTCAAGTAGTAAATACAAAAAATAGCGGGGCTTGAGAGAGGGAAGACGGTCTCGCTGTCTGAAAAGTATGACGGCCCCGACAAGAAATGCAATTCCTAATGCAGCCGTGAGTGCATCAAGCCCGGCAAATGCAAACAACTGTTGAAACCAGATATCTACCGAAATTCGAACAGGTTGTACAGTGCCGATATTTGAAATCCTGATGAGACTTTCGTAGAGCAAAAAAAGCGGCAGTGAAAAGAAGTAACTATAGGTGAGGCTGCGCGTTTGCGAAAAATATCTGCCAGACAATGAAGTTTTCAAACCGCTGAAAATGATATGTTACTGATCCATGAACACACGGACCCTGGCCTGCTGAAGGCTCTCAAAACCGAGCATATCATAAGCCCTGTGGGAAAGTTTGATTCCCCCGCCGGATGTTCGATCGTTTATGCGTACATAAATACCACGCCTATTGCCGGGATTTTCGATAAATACAATATTACCCATTGGCATATTGGAGTGGCCTGCAGTTAGATAGTCCGGATTATAAAGCTCTCCGCTGGTTGTGGGTTCTGAACGGTTATCACCGCTGTAGCGGGTAACCGGAACCTCTCCAAGATCTTCGAGGGCGGCGTCTTTTCTGAATGGATTCCGAAAATTACGGGATGGCGGCAGCAGGACTGTGATCCGCTGGCCGCTTGAGAGGGAAGTAACATCTAAATCGGGATTCAATGCAGCCAGCTCTTTTTCAGTCATCATAAATTTTTCAAGTAAATCGTCGAGGTCTTCTCCTGACTCTATCCGGTAGTTTACAAATTTCCCTTGAGGTGTGGATTCTTCCGCGCTTTCGGCAATAGAGGGCGCCGTTTGTACGTCGCGTACGGTCAGGCGTTGTCCAACCCGAATTTGATCGGATTGAAGGTTGTTGAGATCCCGCAGCTGATCTACACTCATATCATGTAAGCGGGCAATTCTGGTTAGATTATCACCACTGCGAACCGTGTAGTAAGTTGTGCCCCTGCCTTCTTCGCGATCTCTAACGATAGACTCCCGCGGGGTTGCTTCATCATCAACCTGCTCTGGGATTTCTTCGGGCTGCGATTCATTCGGCTCGCTTTGATCTGTGAAAATAGTGAGTTCTTGTCCTGGGCTTAGTTGGTTCCCTTCGAGATTATTCCAGGATTGAATTTCGGCTATTGTAACCCCGTATTGGCGGGATATTGCGAAAAGGGTTTCGCCTGCTTCAACAGTGTGTAGTACAGACTCATCATTTTGTGGCGGCCCAACAAGGATTTCCTGGCCGTTGCTTAAATTATCACTTTCGAGGTCGTTCCACCTGCGAAGATCCCCAACAGTAACATCGTACTGTCTCGATATACTGAAGAGCGTTTCACCGGGTTGTACTTCATGAGTTTCGCCTGCTGCCTGGGCGCGGAGATCTCCGGCAGATACAAACGATAGAAATAAAATTAAAGCCGCAAGGCCGCTAAGCCGAAGCATAAGTTTTACCATGTACACTACTCCTCAATTTCAAACTGGAGCTGAATTAGAGCTTCAGAAAGTTCAGATTTTGTTCTGAGTTCGTTTTTCTTTTCTGCAAGAGTACGGCCCTTTTCAAACAGTGAACGGGCACGCTGATAATCGCCGCGCTGCTGACAGAGTTTGCCAAGATGATAATAAACGCCAAGGTACTCAGGATCTTGCTCAAGAACCGCCTCAAAAAGCATTTGCGCTTTTTTAACCTCTTCTGCCTTCAGTAGTTCCAGTGCAAGTGCAAATTTCGAAAACGTATCTTCCGGGTCTTTTTGAATGTTGCGTGCAAGCTGATTGATTTTATGCTGCTGGTCCGTCATATCTCATCTCTTTTTTGAAAGCGTTCGATAATGGATTCCATCACATCTCCGCCAAAACGTTCCATGATAGCGTTTGCAAGTACTGGAGCAATCACGCTTTCTGCCACCACAACTGCGCGGGGCAGGGCGCATACATCGGAGCGCTCATAACGGGTGTCTTCTTCTTGCTTTGATTCAATATCTGCAGTTTTAAGCGGTTTAATCATTGTGGGGATCGGTTTCATTACCCCGCGAATAATGACCGGCATGCCGGTTGTCATGCCGCCTTCAATTCCACCGGCACGATTAGTTCTTCGTTTAAACGCACCATCGTAAACAATTTCGTCATGTACCTGGTGCCCCTGCCGGTGCCCCGCTTCAAACCCAAGCCCTATTTCCACGCCTTTCATGGCCTGGGTGGCAACAATTGCCTGGGCGATTTGACCGTCTATTTTTCTGTCCCAGTGAACATAGCTTCCAAGGCCCGCGGGTAGTCCTGTGACAACAATTTCATAAATTCCGCCGAGAGATGTACCCTCTTTGCGACGGTGCTTAATCTCTTCCCGCATGTCCGTGCTGAGCTTGTCATCAAGGCAGCGAACGTCCGATTTGTCCGATGCTTTAAAAATCTCTTCTGCGCCATTTTCTATCAGGGGATCGGCAAGTTCACGCGCCTGTTCCCAGCTCTCATAGCCCACCGCCCCGATACGAATTACATGTCCGCCAATCTCAATCCCCAGCGTTTTGAGAAACTTTCGCGCTATCGAACAGCAGGCTACTCGCATAGCGGTTTCACGGGCACTGGATCGTTCAATGACCGGCCGTATATCATCGAAATGATATTTTTGGGTTCCAACAAGATCAGCGTGCCCCGGGCGTGCAAGTGTAATACGCTCCACATTTCCGCGGTCTCCATCTTTAGCCATAACAACAGGCCAGTTGCTTTTGTCCTTTTCATAGGCGCGGTTTGGCATGGTCATGGCAACAGGCGCCCCGGTTGTTTTACCAAAACGTACTCCGGATTGTATTGTGGCCCTGTCTTTTTCAAACGCCATCCGCCCGCCTCGTCCGTAACCTTTCTGGCGGCGAACCAGGTGCTCTTCGATTTCATCTTCATGTATAGATAATCCGGCAGGCAATCCTTCAACAATGCCGGTTAGGGATGGTCCGTGGGATTCGCCGGAAGTAAAATATCGAATCATAAAAAAGTCTCCTTAGGGTAACATCAGTGATAAAAATGAAAAAATTAACTTGGTTCAGCCAAAGATAACGAAATACCAAGGGATGGTCACAGTATTGTTGTTAACTTAGATGCTAAAAGCCACGCCAAGCTGCACAACACTTCCCATATCGCTGAAACTTGTACGCGAAAAGTCCACATCAATATTATTCAGCTGCAGGCCAACACCAACACTTAAACCTGCCCCGTCGATCCTTTTACCGGTTTGGGTCTGGTCACCGAGCCAGCTATCATATCCCAGCCTTAGCTGCACCCTCTCGCCGAACAGAAGCTCAGCTCCGCCTACGAGATGGCGCGAAAGGTTCGACAGAAAGTCCGGCTCTTCAGTTTCTCCTGTTACCCGCTGATTCCAGGTATTTAGCCTTTGAAATGTAAGGTGCAGCCGAACAGGTATATATTGCAGCCGGTGAACAACTCCTGCGGCAATGTTTAGGGGCAACGGTTCTGCTGAACCGTTGTAGGTACTTAATTGTGTGCCTGCATTTTGGAGGTAGGCCCCGATCGCCGTTTCACTGCTCGCAAACTCGTAAAGCAATCCACCGGAAACAGAGATACCGGAAGATCGATAGCCGGCAATATTGGAGTGAATGCCTGTAACAGAAAGGCCGTAACTAAGCTGGTTTTCAATCGGGGCGGCGTAGCCAAGTGTAATTGCGAGATCCCCGGAGCTGAGGCTGCCATCGGCGCGGCCGGTTTCATCATATCGTGTCATACCGCCATATCCAAGGTAACGAAGAGATGCCGCAACTTTTCCGCCAATGACCGGAGTATCAGCTGCATAATTGGCTGTTCCAAAGCGGATATCACCAATGTGATTTAGATACGACAGTTGAATGATTCCGGGGTCAGATGAATTAAGCAGTGCCGGATTTATGGAAAAAGCGGATGCGCCTGGAGAAAGAAGAGCCGCATGAGATCCGCCGAGGCCTGCAGTTCGCGCATCGGGGCTAAGGGTAAGAAACCGGAAAACGGTATCTTGCTGTTGCCGGGCATGCAGTGCGGTAGCAATGAAAAATATGAGAGGAAAAATCAGAAGTTGCTTCAAAACTGCTATAGAAAATGAACCACAATTGGACTAAATGTTTCGTAATATAACCAAATTCGAAATACCCGAAAGATAAAAGGGAAGAAAGCTCGAGGATTTTACAGTTTAAGCGATGAATGCATTTCAGGAAATTGGAAAATACAGCTCACTACTGTATCAGGCCCTAAGATCATCAACAGAGCTAAGCACATACCGGAAAAACTTCTTCCACGAGATGGTGAAGATTGGCTACGATTCAGTGCCGATTATTGTGCTGACCGGCTTTTTTACCGGATCGGTTATGACCATACAGTCCGCCTATCAGCTCGATTCAGCTTTTATTCCGCTCTCAACGATTGGTGCCATCGTATCAGAATCAATACTGATTGAACTTGCAGCCGTAATTTCCAGTCTTGTGCTGGCTGGAAAAGTGGGAGCGCGTGTGGCAACCGAATTGGGAACGATGCGCGTAACCGAACAAATTGATGCGTTGGAGTCGATGGGGTTTAACTCGGTTTCATACCTTGTGGTTCCGCGTGTAATGGCCGGAATCCTGATGTTTCCCGTACTGTATATTGTTGCCTGTGTATTTGGAATCGGTGGCGGATTGCTGGCCGGGATATTTACCGGAACGGTACCGGTGTCCGATTTTTTGGAGGGTGCCCGCATGTATTTTACTCCTTATACTCTCATTTTCGGATTTGTGAAAATGTTTGTATTTGGTTTTATCATAACATCTGTATCCTCCTACAAAGGCTATTTTGCTACAGGAGGTGCCGAAGGTGTGGGAACAAGTACAACGGATGCAACTGTGTTGAGCTGTATGATTGTACTGCTGGCCGATTTTGTGCTTGCAGCACTACTATTGTAAAACCGACGAATGTATGATTGAAATAGAAAACCTGACAAAAAGCTTTGGTGACCTGCTTGTATGGAAAAATGTGAGCCTGACAATAAAGGATGGCGAGACTTTAGCAATTATTGGCCGGTCTGGTTGCGGGAAATCCGTTTTGATAAAACACATTAATGCGCTCCTTTATCCTGATTCAGGGACGGTTTGCATTAATGGGAAAAACATATTTGAACAGGATTATGTAACACAGCGGAAACTGCGCCAGAAGTTTGGCATACTGTTTCAGGGTTCAGCACTTTTTGATTCGATCAATACCTTTGAAAACATTGCTTTTCCACTCCGCTATTTTACAGATATGAGTGAAGAGCAGATTGAGGAAAAGGTGATGAATGCACTGTTAAAGGTGAATCTTGAAAATGTTCACGATAAAGAGACTTCTGAACTGTCCGGTGGGATGAGAAAACGGGTTGGTCTGGCGCGGGCAATCATCCTGGAGCCGGAATATATAATGTATGACGAACCGACATCCGGGCTTGATCCACAAACAGCAGACGAGATAAATAGCTTGATTATTGAAATGGGTGAAGCTCTGGATATAACGTCCGTTGTTGTTACGCACGATATGCACAGCGTATTAGAGGTGGCTGACCGGGTTGCTTTTCTGGATGATCAAAAGCTTAGCTGGCTGGGATCAGTAGAGGAAATGCGCTCGAGTGACCATGCGGCATTTCGGAGATTTGTAAAAGCAAGTGAATATCAAATATAATATAACAGAACAAAGGAGCATCAGTGAATATCAGTAGCGAAACAAAAGTAGGAATTACGGTATTACTGGCCGCCATCGCCGCGGTAATAGGGTTCCGTTTTATGTCGGATGTGCCAATACTCAGCCAGTCGCAAAAAATAGAAGCAACATTTCCGCGGGCTGATGGGCTTGCCTCGGGTAGCCAGGTATTTGTGCGGGGTGTGAAGGTGGGGTCTGTAAGCCGTGTGGAACTTACCAGCCTGGATAGCGTGAATGTAACGATGCGGTTAGATGTTGATCGTCCGCTGCCCAAAGGTTCTGTTGCGTACCTTACCTCGCTTGGAATTATTGAGGGGAAGTCTATTGTAATTGAGCTTGGGGACTCAGAAGAGGATCTGGAGTTTGGCGGTCGTATAGAAGGTGTATATGTAGAAAGTATGGTGGAAAGCCTGGGAAGTAAAGGTCAGGAGTTAAGTGACGATTTATCCAGCACGTTTACAGAGCTGAACTCATTTCTGGAGCAGCTGAACTCTACTCTTGATGATGACGCCAGAATGTCTCTCAATTCAACACTTCAAAATACATCGAGAGCGACGCAGCAGGTGGCAGATATGGTGGAGCAGAAAGAGGATGAAGTTAACTTAGCAATCAATTCGGGAAGCACAATGCTGGCCCGGCTTGATACGCTTACACGGGATAACCGCCCCAGGGTGGACAGCCTGGTTGCCTCGCTGGAACGAAATATCAATGAGCTTGAGAAAATTCGTACCGAGCTTGAAGGTGCTTCTTCGGGACTGAACGACATTATCGAAAAAATAAACAGCGGACAGGGTACGGTTGGTAAAATGGTGAACGACCCCCAGATGTACGACAATATTGAAGAACTTACCGACGAGTTAAACAAGCTGGTAAAAGGAATCAACGAAGATCCGGGTCGATATTTGAAACACATGAAACTGATTGAAATTTTTTAATCGACCGGTCAAATTTCAACGCGCGTCGTTCGTTGCTATTATTGCGATGTTATCGTAACTTTTCAGGCTCTGTGCTATTTTTTTGAAAGCATTTTGGGCCGTATCAATCGTTTTGTCGATACCCGCGCAAGTTGTGAAATGATGTTCAGAGAAGGATTTAAATTTTTAATTGATAATTAAGTTGTAGCAGAGGATGGTTATGGGTGTAATGGAGAAAATGAGGAATAGTACCTCCTCAATTCTGTGGATACTGATTTTCTCGTTTGGGATTTTATGGGTGCTTGCCGATGTGGATTTTTTCGGTGGCGTTACCCAGGGACCTCAGAATATGGGATCTGTAAATGGAGATCCGATCAGTATTGAAGAGTACAATCAGCGGGTGAGTTACTATACTGAGCAGTTTAACGAGAACGAAGACGGCGAGTTAACTGCAGAAGTACGTGCATCCCTGGAGCAGCAGGCGTGGGATGATCTGGTTTCAGCAAAACTTGTTCAGCAAAAGATGGATGAACTTGGTTTTGCAGTAACCGATCGCGAGTTGATGGAAATGGTTACCGGAGATAATCCCGCACCATTTATCCGGCAGCAATTCCAGGATGAAGATGGCAGGATTGACCGTGTGGCACTCCAGGCGGCAATTGATGCACCTGAAAACAGCGAAGTGTGGGTATCTGTTGAGCAACAGTTGAGAGACAACCGGCGCCAGCAAAAAATGAATAATTTCATAAGCGGCGGACTCAGAATCAGCAGCCTTGACATAAAAAACCATTACATTAAAAATAACTCCTTTGCAGATATTGAATTTGTGCGCTTTCCCTACTCGGATATCTCACAAGATGATATCAATGTTACTGAAGAGGAACTCAGAGAATACCTCGACGAAAATTCTGAACAATTTCAGCGGTCAGAAACATACCGCTTCAATTATGTAAGCTGGGATATTACACCCACGGCTCAGGATACGGCAAATACTATCCAGGATGTTGAACAACTTCGCTCGCAATTTGCTGATGCAGAAAACGACTCTTTGTTTTTACAGCGCAACCTGTCAGATATACCTTACAGAGGTAGTTATGTAGAGCGCGATCAAGTGCGGGATGAATATGCACCGGTACTTGATCTCGAAGAGGGTGAAGTTTCCGATGTAATTATGATTGATGATGATCCACATCTGCTTAAGAAAATTGATGAACGTGACGATGAAGTGCTCTTTGCGGTATTCTCATACCAGATTCGGGCAGACCCGGTGGCAACGATTGACAGGCTGGCTGAGAGTGCTCGCGACTTTGAGTTTTATGCAGAAGATGAAGGGTTTGATGAAGAGGCAGAACGCCGTGATCTTGAAGTCCGAACCGCCACAGCAACCGAAGGCAATTCATTTATTCCCGGCCTGGGACAGAGCCAGCAGGTGCTAAGTGCCCTGCAGAATATGAGAAGCGGTGATATATCAGAGCCTCTTGAGCTGGAAGACAATTTTGTTGTTATACAACTGGAAGAAACCATTCCGGAAGGTACTCGCCCATTCTCTGAAGTGCGAAACCAAATTGAAAATATTGTTCGCAACAATAAGCGGAAGGCAACAGTCTTAGATAACGTTCGCCAGATAGCTGACGGAACAAGCAGCCTTGAAGAGATCTCGGAAGCCTCTGAAAAAGAGGTGCAAAGTGCAGAAGGAATTCGAATGAGTTCCTCAAACATTCCGGGTGCCGGCAGAGAACCCGGTGTGATAGGGGCTGTTTTCTCGCTAAATGAAGGGGATATTTCTACCCCGCTTGAAGGAGAAAATGCAGTCTTTGTGATTCGGCTGGTAAACCAGGATATAGCTGATCCCGACCAAATTACTGACAGTGACCGCAGCCAGATCCGAAACCAGCTTGAACAGCAAAAAGTATCTACCTTTAACCAGGTATTTGTTGATCAGCTTCGGGAAAATGCATCTATTACAGATAACCGAAGCCGACTGCTAAGGTAATCGATGACATGAAAATGAAGAGCGAAAAGGGCAGAAGACTACTTCTTGCCCTTTTTTTGTTTTAAGGTGGAAACGAATCTGTACAGCATTATTCCCGGCACCCGATACCCAGTAGCCGACTCCACTGAAAATGACACGAACAACCGGTGATATGCCTGACAAAGAAGATAAAATCTGGATGCAGCGGGCCCTCAGCCTTGCCGGCAAGGGCAGGGGCTATACGTCGCCCAACCCGCTGGTAGGCTGTGTAATTGTTTCAGACGCCGGTAATATTATCGGTGAAGGGTATCATAAAAAGTACGGGAAGGCCCATGCAGAGGTAAATGCGGTTAAATCGGTGAAAGATAACAGTACCCTGCGGGAGGCTACTGTATATGTTACGCTGGAGCCGTGCGCTCATCAGGGCAAAACACCGTCCTGTGCAAAGATGCTGGCAGGTTTGCCACTAAAGCGTGTGGTGATTGCAATGAAAGATCCCTTTGCCAATGTAAACGGGAAAGGAATTAAAATTTTAAAAAAGGCCGGTTTCAGAGTGGATGTGGGCCTTCTGGAGAAAGAAGCCAGGGAACTAAATGAAGCGTGGCTGCACTATGTTCAGTTTTCGAGACCGTTTGTAACGCTTAAAATTGCTCAAAGTGCAGATGGCTATATTGCGGCTCCAAACGGTGATTCAAAGTGGATATCATCCAATGATTCGCGCACAGAGGTCCACCGGTGGCGCAGCCGGCAGGACGCCGTTCTTGTTGGCCGGAATACCGCCATGCACGATAATCCAAGTCTGACCGTGCGTATGGTGGAGGGACGACAGCCATGGCGTGTTGTGATCGACGGGCCGCTGGAGCTGCCTGCAAACCTGAACCTTTTTTCTGATCAGCATGAAGAAAAAACAATCGTAGTCACACATAATAAAACTAAAGCCGACGAGGTGGCCGACCCGATGCTGAAGATGCTGCAGAGTAATTATTTTAGAGGTAAAGTGATGGTTGTAGAGGAAGAAAGCGGCCATACTAATTTGGATCAAATGATGGAAAGTCTTGCTGGTGAAGGGATTACATCACTTTTAGTGGAGGGTGGCCGGGAGCTGTCTACTGCGCTGTTGCGCCAAAATCTGGTAGATCGCCTTCAGTTGTTTATCGCTCCAAAGCTTCTTGGCGGCGGAACAAAAAGTGTGCAGGGACTGGGAATGAACCGGATGGAAGATCTCGTTCCATTCAGGACATTTACGTGGTCGCGCGTTGGGCCGGACATGTTATTAACCGCAGATCTATAGAGCTGAATTATATGTTTACAGGAATTGTAGCCGAAGTTGGAAAAATAACCCATATCGAGAAATTGAAAGGAGGGAAACAGCTCTCTGTTGCATGTTCATTTGCGGGCGATACCCACGTAGACGAAAGTATTGCTGTAAATGGCGTTTGCCTTACCGTTGTATCTCTTGACAAGAAAGAATTTGTTGTGCAGTGTGTAGATGAAACACTCCGTAAAACATCTTTTAAAGATCTTGACATCGGGAGCCCGGTGAATCTTGAGCGATCACTCACGCTTGAAAAAGCTATTGAGGGGCACATTGTACAGGGACATGTGGATACTGTGGGTAAAATCCATTCTATTGAAAAAAATGATGCCGATATTTTAATTACGGTGGAGTTTGATGAGCAGTATGAAGATTATATTGTTGGGCGCGGCAGTATCTCAATTGACGGGATCAGCCTCACCGTAGCCAGAAATGATGCGAACCGGTTTACCGTGGCTATTATCCCTTACACCTGGGAAAACACGAATTTGAAGGATAAAGAAGAAGGCGACCTTCTGAATCTTGAATTCGACATATTTGGAAAATATATCGTCCAGTATCTTGAAAAGAGACAGGCGAACGGATAAACCTGAATTACCGGGGCGGCCGGCGTCCCCCGGAGGAACTTCGCTCAAGATTATTAAGGCCCGGAAGTTTTTGAAATAAACTCTGTATCTGGCTGCTGTTTAATGATAAGCGGAAGGAGTAGTATTGAAAATCACCAAATGGATTGAACTGAAAAGAGAGGTTCCAGCAGATCATTTCGCGGTTCAGGCGAAATTGTGCAGGCGTTAGTTCTTTATCGATAAAATCGTATCCCAGCCGGGTGCTTACACTCCATTTGGGGGTGAGGTTAAATTGAATATTATTGGCGTTCAGGGTTGCCGTTTTGTTAGCATCCTGCCCAAATCGGTAGTTCCACCGATAGCTGAAATCGAGCCCGAGACTCCAGGTAGAGTTGATGGGCTGAACCGGCCTTTCGTTGAAAAACTGGTCAACCGGACTGAAAAAATGTTGGTTATAGGGGTCATAGGGTCCGTAGGGTGGCGTTTGAACACGGGGGCCCCGCTCACCTCCCCGGAAGCTTGTAGATGCGCTGAGACTGTAAGATAAAGGCTGTAAAAACTTATTGCCGTCGTTCCAGATGAAGGTGTTAATTTCCCGTCCGTTATCATCTCGTGCATACACAGAATAATTTGCGCTCGCAGAAATACGTATGCCCTCGAGAACACGCGAAGAGAACGATACGCTCACCTGGCTGAAATTCAGACTGTCTGCAGCAAAATTGTAGCTGCTGTTAGCAGACAGGTTGTCGATCAGGCGTAAGTTTGTACTCTGTACTTCGCCTGTTGAATCTCTTTTCACACGCTTGGTTTCCAGGTTATTCGACACGCCGAAAGAAATGGATTGCTGTTCACCGGATGGCGGACCGCCAAAAACTTCCCTGTCAAACCTGGAAAATTCCCGGGTATTGCCCAGTGTATCCGTCTGAACTTCTTCATAAAAGCCCCAGGCACCACTTGAAAAGTCGGGTCTGTAATTAAAGCTGATGTTGGGCCTGACCGTATGGCGCAAGCCCTCGAAATTACCCACTGATAGTTGTGATATGCCGTAAAACGTAGTTGAAAAGGATAAGCTGGAGTTAAAGTCTCGCGCCGAGGCAAATCCAAGTTCTTTAATTTCATCCACCTGGTTCTCCTCCTCATTAAACTCACGCCGTGTTGTGGACGGGTACCAGTATTCGTTGTAGCTGATATTTGCACTAATATTTAAATACTGGCTGGGTATTAGCTGGCCGGCCCGGACTTGTGCCCGCTGTATAAATCCATACTGAATGTGCTGGTCGTCCCCGGTAGCTTCGCGGTATTTAGCCGGATCAAGCAGTGCTTCAAACCAGTTTACGCTGGCAGAATCACGGGCGGTGGGCCTGAAGTTATAGTTGCTTTTGAAGTTGTTGCTATAATTTACCGTAACTCGTTCATACCATTTTTGTTCAGTATTTCCGGGGCTGTCTCGTTCAAATGGTGCAAATTGCCGAACAGAAAAATTCATTTCCGGGCCGGAAAGCCGGGCTACATTGGTATTAAATTGTTGATTCAGGTTCGAGGTTAACGAGAAATTGTAATTCCCTTCGGGGTGGTTATAACGGTAAGAGATTCTCGAACTGCTGCTGGTTTGGGCCCGTTCGTCAATATCAAGCGAGTTACGCTGAAAGTAGTTGGAGGTATTCAGATTTATATTTGCAGATAGTTTGGCATACGGAGACAAGTCCTGATCGTGCGTAATACCAAGCCTTTTGCTAACGGTTTCAGAAAAGTTAAGGTCGGTGGGCTCCAGCCCCTGCTCGCGGGAATATCCTAAGGTGATACTTCCAGAATAGCTATCAGTTTTGCGATATTGCAGCCTTGAGTTGCTGAAAAAAGTTCCTGAGGTAAACAGGTCTACCGATGTTTCTCCTACAAGATTGTCGTTAAAATATTGAAACCAGCCGAGGTTTTGAAGGCCCAATCCCCGCGATCCCGTATCCTGGAACAGGTATGTGGGTTCGAGCAGGCCTGACTGTTGCTGGTCAATGCCACCTGCAGGGATATAACCAAATGGAAATAAGATGGGGTAGGGAATATCCAGAATATAAAGGCGTGCATTGGTAAAAAAGATTTCATCTTCATCCACAACTTTCATTCGATCTGCCTTGATATAGTACGTCATATGGTCCGGCGGGCAGCTCGAATAGATACCATCTTCTACAAAAACTTCCGTTTTGGAGATGTTTTTTACGTTGGTGCCGATGAGGTTACCCTGGTCTACCTCGATCTCAGCAACCTCAAATTTCCCTTTTTCGGTTTCGTAATTGAATAAAATACGGGTGCTTTTCAGGTCTTTATCAGCCTGGCGCAGTACCGGGTAGGATAAAGTGTCTTCGGGGGTTTGGGTGCGTGCTTCCACCTGGTTCATATCCAGGTCAAGGTCTATGGCGCCGGCTTCGAGGGTACCGCTTTCGTGCTCTACAGAAGCCGAGCCGTAAAGAAATCCTTTTCGCTGATTCCTGAAATTAAAGACGAGGGAGTCACTGGCCTGGAAATTTACCACATCGCCGGTTGCCTGTTCTTGCTGACCTCCTTGCTGCATGGCCTGTTCTGCCCCTGCTCCCTGCGGTATTTGACTTGTGTCAAAATCACCCCCGGGAGGAGAGACTTCGACATCCTCGGCATCAGTTGTGTCGGATTGTGTTGTTTCGAGCGTGTCAGCACCGCTGGTTTGAAGCGTGTCAGATGCTACTTGCGCATAAGAAATAGATGCCCCCGCACCCCAAAATAAAGCGATTACCAGCAAAAAAAATGTGAAAGGTATGGGGTGCTGCATAAACGCAATGTGATCAACTCAGTTCTTCAAACGCAAGACTTGCTGCTCCCAAAAGGGCTGCTTCGTTTCCCAGGTGCTCGTAAATAATATCAAAGTTTTCGAGAAATGGGGGCATTAATAGCTTGGCAGCGGTTTGTTTTGCCGGTTTTAAAATCCAGTCGCCTGCCTTTGCAACGCCGCCACTCACTACAATCTTGCGTATGTCTAAAATATGGACATAGTTTACAATGGCATATCCAAGCTTTTCACCGGTTTTTTGAAGAATATCAATGGCGAGTTCGTTGCCTTTATTGGCTGCACGGGTTAGATCTACAGGTTCAAGCAGCTCAAAATCTTTGTGGAACTCTTTGTAAAGAGGATTGTCGGGGTGCTGCTTTATCAGGTCGGCCGCATATCGGCTTAAGAACCGCTGACCCAGATAGGCTTCTATACCTCCGCGTGTATTACTGTTCGAGAGGGGCCCGTGGTAATCTATGATAACGTGGCCAAGTTCGGCGGCGGACCCGGTTGTTCCCCGATAGATTTTGTTTTTGTAGATAATACCGCCTCCCACGCCTGTGCCCAGGGTAATCATGATAAAACTGTCAATCTTTGAAGCCACGCCGAACCGGGCAGAGCCCAGTGCGGCCAGGTTAGCGTCGTTATCAATCACACAGGGCAAATTTAATCGTCGTTCTAACTCAGCTGATACATCTTCAACTTTCCACCCGGGAAGATTTGGCGGATTTTTTACTGTTCGCCGGTCGAGACCAACCATACCGGGCAGGCCCATCCCTATTCCCATAGGAGTAATATTGTTTTTGTCGGTAATTTCTTTTATCTGCTCAGCTATGGAATCAAAGATCTGATCTTTACCAAGTTCAGCCCGGGTGGGAATTGAGTTTGTATCAATAAAGCCACTTTTTTGATCTACAAGGGCTATTTTTATATTTGTTCCACCTAAGTCTATACCAACAGAAACCATTAAGTTGAATTTAGTTATGAGATTAGGGCGAAAATAAACAAAAAAGAAGAAACGATTGTCCCGGAATGTTAATCAGAGGGATTTATTTTATATACCGTTTCACCGGGTTTACGCATGCCATACTCTTCTCTTGCAATTTTCTCAAGCAGATCAGGATTGTTTTCGAGAGTTTCAATTTTTTTCCGGAGTTCTTCAGACTCTTGCTCCAGTTCGCGTGTGCGTTCGATCAACTCATCTTTTTGGGATTCAAGCTGGTATCGGGTAGTAAGGCTGTACGTATCAAAAAAAAGAAACCACAAGGCAAAGATGCCAACGAGCAGGCCAATTAGGGCAGATTTTTTCCAGTAAAGCGGATTCAGGTGTTTGGTATTCATCGAAACTACTTTTGTTAGACCTGAAATTAGTTTAAATAGAGAGTTTAAACAAATGCGGAACAGGGAAAAGGGGAGGAGTAGATTTCTATCATTAGAATATATGATGCAAAAAAATAACCCCTACCGGGTATCAGCCGATAAGGGTTAATCAAGAGAGATTCATGAAATAAAACTTGTGTGAATCGGGAGGGGCTCGAACCCTCGACCCACGGCTTAAAAGGCCGTTGCTCTACCAGCTGAGCTACCGATTCGTCAAATCCTTCAAAGATCCCAAAGATAAGGAGATGACGAACTCAAAATCAAACAAGAGAACAAAATTTTTATTATTAAATTGAAAGTGCGTTCTGCATTCTCGCTATCAGTTTAATACATTTACTGAACCGAATTTAAAACCGATACCATTCCATAACAAGTAAAAAAATATTAGAAATTATGCCTACCGTTTTTACAAAGATTGTACAGGGAGAAATCCCTTCTCACAAAGTGGCTGAAAATAATACACACATTGCCTTTCTGGATATCAACCCAATTGCAAAAGGTCATACGCTTGTTGTACCCAAAAAAGAAGTGGACTACCTGTTTGATTTATCCGACGAACTACTTTCCGAAACCATGATCTTTGCTAAAAAAGTGGCAGCAGGTATCGATGACGCACTTAGTCCCATACGTACAGGCGTGATAGTTGAAGGGCTTGAAGTACCACACGCGCACATTCACCTTGTACCGATTTACTCCGAAGGTCAAACAGTTGCCCTTGGCCACTCGGTGAATGTAAGCAGTGATGAAATGAAACAAATTGCTGAATCCATTGCTAAAAAAATGCACCTATGAATATTTTAGTACTGAACGGACCAAACCTTAATCTCCTGGGCGAGCGGGACAAGGGAACGTATGGCGTAAATACGCTTGCCGATATCGAACAAGGACTTCGGAAAACATTTTCTGCATTCTCTTTTACATTTATCCAGAGTAATCACGAGGGTGAACTGATTGACGCTATTCACAATGCGAGAAAAGGCACAGCCGACGGATTGATAGCAAACTGGGGCGGATTTACGCATTCCTCCGTGGCCATCCGTGATGCACTGGAACTACTGAGCATTCCAAAGGTAGAGGTCCACATTTCCAATATTCACGGACGGGAACAGTTTCGCGAACGCTCGGTTACCGGTAAAATGGCAGATGGAATCATCACCGGATTTGGGGCGTATAGCTACCATCTGGGGGTTGAAGCTGTCAAACACCTGAGGCAGAGGGGATAACGGGTGAATAAACTCCGCGAACTCTTTAACGATACGGTCATTTACGGGTTCAGTAGTGTATTGGCGCGGTTTATTAATTACTTACTGGTTCCGTTTCATACCGATGTTTTCAGCACAGCTCGTTACAGCATCGTGGGTTTGGTCTACGCAGCAATCACCTTTCTGAATGTAATTATACAGATGGGGATGGAGTCGGCCTATCTGCGCTATGCGGAGGATCGGGCGGAAGCGTCCAATCTTTTCAAGACCATACAGCTTACTTTACTTGCTACATCTACATTTATTGTGGGGGTTCTGTGGCTGTCTATGCCATACACCCTTCCGCTGCTGAATCTGGGAGATGACACAACCGGCATTTTTGTGATGATGCTTGGAATTCTGTGGTTTGATACGCTATCTATTGTACCTATGGCGGAACTACGCCTCGTGCGCCGGTCTGTAACATTCGCTTCGCTCAAAACACTCCATGTTGTATTAAACGTAGGTCTCAATTTTTACCTGATACTCGGGCTTGGCTTTGGAATAGAAGCCGTTTTTGTAGCTAACCTGGTTGCATCAATTATTATGACCGTTCTCGTTTGGTTCAGCACAGCGGAACTCTGGAGGGGCAAGTGGAAGCGGGAATGGTTGGGTACCATCTTTGTTTTCGGGCTGCCGTTTATTCCTGCCGGTCTCGGGCACGCCACAAATGAAATGCTTGACCGGTTTTTGCTCAATAATATGGATCCGGCCAACTCCCAACGGCTATATGGAGACGGGGTAATGCCCGAAGATGTTGTTGGGATTTACAACGCCTGCTATAAGCTGGCTGTTTTTATGTTGCTGATGGTGCAGATGTATCGCATGGCCTGGCAGCCGTTTTTTATGCGTCACTCAAAGGATGAAGATTCTGCATCACTGTTCAGCAGGGCTTTTATCTTTTTTAATACTTTTGCTGCTGTTGCATATCTCATAGTTTCGCTCTTCCGTGAACAAATTGTAGCGATTAACGTGCCTGTTCTGAACGCAACCATCATAAACAGCAGCTATTGGGAAGGGTTGGAGATTGTACCTCTTCTTTTGTGGGCATACTGGTTCCAGGGGTGGTACATCAATTTTTCATCCGGAATATTCATCAAGGAGAAAACAGCCGTTTTGTATAAAATAACGCTTCTGGGTGCAAGCATCACACTGGCGGTGAACCTTGTACTGATTCCGTTATATGGCATGATGGGGTCCGCGGCTGCAACTCTTGCCAGCTACGGGGTAATGGCATTTGTAATGGGTATATACAGCAAACGGGTAATGCACGTAGAGTACCATCTGCCGGCCAGTTTTGGTTTGATGGTTCTATGTGCAGCTGTAGTGTACCTGGAACCGGAACTCAGCGCGGCAATGGGGACGGACAGCTTAGTTCCTGCTCTTATTGCATGCACGGGCGGTTTAATAGCTACCGGCGGATATCTTTATTACTTCGGATTTAAAAAGTGAAAGGTATACTGAATAACAGGAATGTCGGGGAATCAGCCTAAAAGAGTAAATCTTCGTGCTCCGGCTGCGTGAAATCAACTTTTGGGTAACTTCCACAAACCCGAAATGGCTGTATGCTGATATGAAAAGAATAAATTACGCGTTAATCCCAATGGCGGTATTTGTCGATAAGGAAATAACGGGTGTTTAAAAATGAATGATTTTTAACAACTGAATACTTTTTAAAAATCATTTTTTTTTATACTCTTTAAAATCAACTCTCATAAAGCAGTTTCCGGCATGATAAAAAAAATATCCATTCTACTCTTTACAGCTTTTTTGATGGCAATCCCGATTTTCACGGAGGCCCTGGCAAACGATCCTGAGGATTATGAAAAATATGAGCAGAGGCTGAATACCCTGAAACAGTTTTTTGCAGAAAATGAGATGCCGATTGATCTGTTACTGGAAGACACCAGGTTTGAAATCTATGAAGGTATCGGCGACCGGTTTAAAAACTCAGCAGAGCGAAAATCCCTTGATCTGGACCGCTATAAAGTTGTGCTTGGCTTTGACGCAAAGAAAGCGCAAATGGTCGATTTTATTGACGAAAATCGTGATCAGCTGGAGAAAGCTGAAAAAGAGTATGACATCCCAAAGTATGTGATTGCAGCCATAATTGGAATTGAATCAGACTTTGGACGGAATATCGGGAGCTATAATCCATTTAATGCATATGTGTCTATGTATGCGGTTGATTACCGGGCTGATTTTGCCCAGGCTCAGTTAAAAGAGCTCATGGAATTTGTAACCCGGCACGGTATTGACGTTTTTGAGCTTAAGTCGAGCTATGCCGGAGCGATGACATTTGCACAGTTTATTCCCTATTCGCTCAACAAATGGTTCGTGGGGGATGACATCTTCGATATGAATAATAACATTATGTCTGTTGCCAATTACCTCTCCTACTTTAAAGAGCGAACTGGCAGTGTAGACCGGGCCGTATTCCGATACAACCCCAGCGAACTCTATACAAGTGCCGTAATGGCCCTGGCGGAAGAAGGTCAAAAGATGTGATGTAAAAAATTCCGGCTGATGTTTAATGTCAGCCGGCTGATTTATTTACAGAACGCCCCTAACTCTCTTCCTTTTCCCTGACGATACGCATCTCTACTATTTTATCGTTTGGTTTGATCTGGTCAATCAGGTCTGCATTTTCTACCACTTTCCCAAATACGGTGTGGTTGCCGTCGAGGTGAGCGGTATTTTTTCGGTTATGGCAGATAAAAAACTGAGAGCCCCCTGTGTCTTTTCCAGCATGCGCCATAGACAGTACACCCCGTTCGTGATACTGTTTATCACCGTCTGTTTCACAATCAATAGTATAACCCGGCCCGCCGCTGCCGGTGCCATCGGGGCAGCCGCCCTGTACAACAAAATTTGGAATGACCCGGTGGAAAGTAAGGCCGTCATAAAAATTCCTTTCAATCAGTGAAATAAAATTTTGTACCGTTCCGGGCGCATCCTCATCGTACAGCTCCGCAACCATAGTACCCTGTGCAATCTCTATTTCCGCTTTTGTCATAGTTTACTTGTTTAATTGGTTAAAGTGATGGGCGTAAATATAAAGGTTTCTGCAGAACCGATACGATTGAATTTGAATGGATCATGCCGTTTTGGAAAACAGGGTAACTTTAATAGAAATTGATCGTACAAATCGCTATTTACAGAAAAAGACTGAACAAATTGTGTAACAGTTCGCAGCAAGTCGTAATGTGGATTGTGTTCACTACTATTCATTTGCTATGGATGCCGATCTTATAACGTGGATTTTTTTGGGTGGTGGTGCACTGCTTATGCTTCTTGAACTGGTGTTGCCGGGGGGCGTGGCCTTTTTTCTTGGATTCAGCGGCCTGGCAGTTGGTGTATTGCGTTTGTTTGGCCTTATTGCCGGCCCCGGCCTTTCCGTGGCGGTATGGCTTATTTTATCTGTTGTTTTAACAATTGCTATCCGTCCGTTTATCAAAAAATATTTTAAACCGGAAAGCTACACCAAGTATGCTGATGAAGATTACGAGGCGATGGATCAAATTGTTGAGGTTGTGGAAGATGTTACAGATTTAGATAATTCCGGTACAATCAGGTTTGATGGTACAATCTGGAGAGCCCGTTCTATTGACGGGACTATCAAAGCCGGGGAGAAAGTAAGAATTCGTTTTCGCGAAAACACCACGTGGATAGTGGAAGCGGAGGGAGTTAAAGAACCATCAAACAAAAAACTGCGAAACCCAAATAAAAACTAATATGTGGACTGCACTACTCATTATATTCGTCATACTGTTTATTATTGTAACGCGCCTCTTCATTATTGTAGAGATGAGGGAGGAGGTAATCCAGGAGCGGCTTGGGAAATATAAAAAGACGCTGAAACCCGGATTCCATTTTATGATTCCGTTTATCGACCGGGCAGCTTACCGTCAGGAGATGCGCGAACAAGTAATAGATGTTCCCAGCCAAACGTGTATCACAAAAGATAATATTGAGGTTGCGGTAGACGGGCTGGTTTACCTGAAAGTTATGGATTCCTACCGGGCCAGCTACGGTATATCAGACTATATTGCGGCGGCTGTAAACCTTGCACAAACCACCATGCGGAGTGAAATCGGGAAAATTACGCTGGATGACACCTTCTCTGAACGGGATAAGATGAATGAAAACATCGTAAAAGAGATAGATGAGGCTGCGGATCCGTGGGGAATAAAAGTACTGCGATATGAAATAAAAAATATCCGGCCCTCCAATGATATCGTGGATACCATGGAGAAGCAGATGGAGGCAGAACGCCAAAAACGCGCGGATATTACCAATTCCGAAGGCTATCGCGAGGCGCGAATCAATGAGTCGAAAGGGGAACAGCAGAGTCAGATCTTGATTTCGGAAGCGCAGCGCCAGCGCAGGATTAACGAGGCCAAAGGGCGGGCACAAGAGATTGAGCTGGTGGCAGTTGCCACGGCCAACGGTATTCGCAGAGTGGCCGAAGCTGTGGAGAAACCGGGAGGCGACCTGGCTGTAAAGACTAAGCTTATCGAGCAGTACATCGACCAGTTTGGCAAAATCGTAAAAAAAACAAACGTATCTGTGCTGCCTACTGAAACCGCCAATCTAAAAACTTTTTTTGAAGGAGTTGGCACACTGGAACGGCATACGCAGAATCGTTCATCCAAAACAGTAACTCAAAATTCAACAGGAGATAATGTATGAATAATGGATTAGAGGTCTTCAGCCAGGTTGTATTAGCGGTATTCGCAATCTATCTGACATTTAAATTTTTGCAGGCTCTCCGGCTGGTGCCCAACCAATACGCCCATATAGTTGAGCGTCTGGGAAACTACCATAAAACGCTGGGTCCCGGTTTTCACGCACTCATTCCTTTTATCGACCAGGTTGTATACAAACAGGACCTAAGGGAGGAGACAATTGAGGTGGAACCGCAGGAGTGTTTTACCAAAGATAACGTGAAGGTAGAGGTAGACGGAGTGCTCTACATCAGTGTGGTGGATCCTGTGAATGCAAGTTATGGGATTACAGACTATCGATATGCAGCTGTACAGCTTGCGCAGACGACTACACGCTCAGTTATTGGTCAGTTAGATCTGGATGAAACATTTGAAGAACGTGCTAAAATGAGTCATGAAGTGGTTCGGGTGCTTGGAGATGTTGAACGCCTTTGGGGAATCCGGGTTCACCGGTACGAGATCAAGAATATAGACACACCCCGGACGGTGCAAAAGGCCATGGAGCGGCAAATGACGGCCGAGCGGGAGAGGCGCGCTGTAATCGCAAAATCGGAAGGTCTGAGGGACTCAAACGTAAACGATGCGCAGGGACGGCGAGCCGAAATCGTAAATATCTCGGAAGCAGAAATGCAGCGTCGTATTAACGAAGCGGAAGGGTGGGCCCAGGAAATTGAGGCGATTGCGGAAGCAACCGCTGTGTCTATCGAGCAGGTAGCGGCCGCACTTTCGCAGCCCAAAGGAAAAGAGGCAATGGATTTACAACTTAAACAGAAGTATTTGACGGTGTTGGAGGGCCTTGGAAAAGATGAAAACCAAATCATTCTGCCCAAAGACCTTACCAATTACGATGCGCTAATGGAAGGCCTGGCCCTCGATAAACCGGAGCGAATTCTTACAGATGAAAAGAAAAGTGGCCCGAAGTAACCAGGCCATCCATTTCTCGCCGAAAATGTGTGTGAATTACCAGTTAATTCCTACTCGTAAGAACGTTTGATTGGAGCGTTTTATAAGCGTGTCTTCATTGCCTGTAACAACATCGAGAAGCTGGAGGAACTCCTCGGCGGCTTCTTCTGTCCAGGACATCCAGCGCAGCGTTAATCCAACCGTTACACCGGTATTGTCTCCCAGAAGGCGTTCGAACTTACCTTCAATATTCAGATCTGTTTGTTGTGTGAGCCGTATTCCGCTAAGCACAACATCATCACTAAATCCGTTTTGCTCTGCAATTGTACCTGAAAGATCGCCAATACCGCCCACACTACGGGTTATATAGGCAAACCCAGTCAGGTTATCTCTGATAACAGGAATGCCGGTGGGTATTCTTACACTTACACCGCCTCCTGCACCGATTCCGGCATTTGCCAGGTGCAAGGCATCATCCTGCTCCGTAAGCTCCAGGTTCCTGTAGCCAACATTGAGGCGAATCGGGATATAAATGCTCACCGGGAGCCTCAAAAAATTACTGAAGAGTGTTTTGTTACCGCCAAATGAAAGATCTGCCGCAAGACTTCGGATTTCTCCCTCACCCTCATGAGCATCAGCCGTGCCGTATGAGGCCATGAGGTACGCTTTCTTTCCGCTAATCATCGCGCCTGCGCTTTCCCCGGCGTAATAAAAACGGTTGCTTCCCTGGTCTGACTCTAACAGAAATTCATCATCAATGTATCCAACTGTAAGAGACGTGGTGTTTCGGGATGAAGATTCTTTATCATCCTGTATCTCTAATGTGTTGGAATATTCAGGAACTGAATTGACCAGGTTGCTTTTTAGCAGTGGCTGATCAAAAGAATACTCCTCAAGTTCAGAATCTTCGGTTTGTGATGTGGCTTGCTGCCCTGGCTGCAGGAATTGAGCCTGCCCCGAAGCTGTGAATATGAAGAGTATTGTAGTCATTACGCCCAAAAAGCGCATACTTCTATTTAGTTTTGTAGTCATTTGATGTCTCCTTCTTTTTCTTTGTTAATATTAATCGCCCCAAAGCCAAGTATCGGTGTCCGGTTAGTTCGATTCAAATGTCATGTCATTCTTTTTTTAACTAAACTGAGGAAAGGTTTTCTGCGATGATAAGACCAAATAAAATTAGCGGGCCTCTCTCCTCAACTTGCCTTAATCTCGAACTTCCCGATGCCGTTGAGGAAAATAGGAAGGGAAATTCAAACTTTACAAAAGAATAAACTATTTTAATGTTCAATTTTTGAAAACGTTCAAGTTGAAATGCCAAAACAGGAAAGAATTAATATGAGGCGCAGCTTTCTGCTGTTACTATGTGGTTTGATAGCGTGGTGGGGCTGCAGCGGTTCGGCGCAGCAGCAAAAGCCGGAACCGGATGTGAACCCCGTAGAGGAGCTTGTTGGCGAGCGCGGGGAGGTTTTTGATTATGAGGAATGGTCACGTGAGAAAGGGAATGGATATACTACTCATATTCTGCAGATGACCTCTCAGGAATGGTTGGACAGCAGCCGGGCGACGCCTGTAGTATGGACACACTGGATGACCGTAATTGTACCCGATGAAGTTGATTCGGAGGTATCTCTGCTATGGATCGGGGGCGGATCAGACAGTGAGGAGCCGGCCGGCGGAGAAAATCGTATGCTTATAGAAGCTGCCCTGCAAACTAATACGATTACCGCTGAAGTCTCAAGAGTGCCTTTTCAGCCCATTAGTTTTTCGGCGGACACATCCGATCAGAGAAGTTCTGATGCTCTGATTGCCTACGGGTGGCGGCAGTTCCTGGAATCGGGAGCTGCAGACGATTCGGCGGAATGGCTTGCCCGTGTACCGATGACCAAAGCCGTCATGCGGGCTATGGATACCCTCACGGAATTTTCAGATACGGTGGCTGAAACTACGAGCAGGAAGTTTGTGGTAGGGGGAGCATCAAAACGGGGATGGACCGCCTGGCTTACGGCTGCATTTGATGATCGCGTAGCAGGTGTTATACCGGTTGTGATTGATTTGCTAAACGTTGTGCCTTCATTTGAACATCACTGGCGATCGCTGGGGGAGTGGAGCCCGGCGGTAAGTGATTATGAAAACGAGGAGATTATGCGATGGCTTTACTCTGCCGAATTTCGGCGGATGATGGAGTTGGTTGACCCATACAGTTACCTCGGGAATCTTGCAGATATTCCGAAATATGTGATAAATGCAGGAAATGATGAGTTTTTTGTACCAGACTCATGGCAGTTTTACTGGGATGATGTGCCCGGTGAAAAATACCTTCGAACGATTCCAAATACCGGCCATGATGTGAGTGGAACAGACGGTTATGAAACCCTAATATCCTTTTACGATGCTGTATTGAGCAACCGGCAGTTGCCTTTGTTTGAATGGGAGGTTGACGCAACGGAGGGAATCATCCGGTTTGAAACCGAATCAGAAAACCCGCCTGAAGAAATAAATATTTGGAGTGCTTCTAATTCGGACGGACGCGATTTCCGTCTGAACGTAGTGTACCAGGCCTGGGACTCCCAACCGGTGGAATTGAGGAGTGATGGGACATATGAAATTAATATACCTGCACCAAGCCGGGGATACACGGCTCATTTTGTGGAGGCTGTTTATGCGCATGGATCACTGCGGTTCAAACAAACAACGGGTCCCATGATTCTGCCCGACACCTATCCGCATGAACCATTTTCACCCGGCCAGCCGCTGGGCAAACCGGTTGATTAGTTACAGTTCGGGTATTTAAATATATTGGGAAGATGCTTTGCGTAACGATAAATTAAATCGCAAATAAAATCAGAAGGTTTGAAGTCATACGATTTTAGCTATACAATGGACGTTCGGGACTATGAACTGGATACCCAGGGAGTTGTGAACAACTCAGTGTATCAAAACTACCTGGAGCACGCCCGCCATCAGTTTCTAAAAGAGATGGGCATTAATTTCAACGGGCTTCACGCAAATGGGGTAGACGCCGTGGTTCATAAGATAGAACTGGAATATAAACGGCCGCTCATGGGGGATGATTCGTTCATTGTACGAAGTAAAATTCGTCAAAAAGGTAACGTGCGCTATATTTTCGATCAGGATATCTACCGTTTGCCAGATGAGGAGCTGATGCTTAAGGGCGTGGTTACAACGGTGTTTATGAACGATGGCCGCCCGATTCGGCCGCCGGAAGAAGTAATGAAAGCACTCGAATCATTTCGCAAAAAACCTGATTGACAGAGAAGGAGTCAAACGGGAAAACTCCAATCCCAACTAAATTTTCCGCGATGAAATTCCTGATGCCGTTACTTTCCCTTTTTTTTATTGTTTCCTGTTCCATGAGTCAGACTGAGGGAGAGTCAGATGAGGCAGTGAAAGCCGAATTGGAACAGCTGCTGGATGATTTTTTGCAGGGTGCATCCGTTAACGACGCGGAGATGCACGATCGCTTTTGGGCCAATGAACTTATTTACACGTCCTCAGCCGGTGAGAGGATCACGAAGGATGATATAATGTCGGGTTTTGAACCGGATACGTCAGTATCTGACATGCCGGGCATGCAGTACGGCTATGAGGATCTTCAGATTATGGTGTTTGATGATGCGGCCATTGTTGCGTTTCAGCTTGTCGGTACCGGGGCTTCGGGAGACAGCCCGGACGTGATGAGGTATTATAACACAGGGACATTCATTAACAGAAATAACCAGTGGCAGGCTGTCGCATGGCATGCGACGAGGATTCCCGAATAGCTTCAAAACCTGTCAGGTCTGAAAAGTGGAATAATTATTTTAAAATCAATTTTTGTAAGATCTGACAGGTTTCTTCAATGCCTACTTACCGACTAAAACTTAAATATCGAGATCAATTTTTGCTGTTTCATACGTTTCCATACACAAAGGAACCGACAGTGCTGCGAGATAGCAAGCTGCGCCGACGAGCGCCAAAGCGATGCCAATGGTACTATCATAGTGTAGCAAATCCCAGGACGTGAGCAGGTTGCCCCAGTCATGAGCGGAATCCCCCAGCCCTCCGATTAACGGTAGCTGTCGTCCACCTGCATCTGATGCATAAAATCCCACGCTCAGCCACGCTGATCCCACGAGATAAAACCCAAGCTGAGAGCCCTTTATAAACTTATTCAAAAGCAAATATCCCAGGATGATAACAGGCAAAAGAACTTCATAAAATGACCCGCCAAGTATAGTGAGAGTTCGGTTGCCAAAAAATCCCATGAAGGTATGACCGGCCTCGTGTACAATCAGCAGAAAGTTTCGAACCAGGAGATTCTCAATATTGATTGGAAAGGGAAAATCGTAATTGTAGCTGAAGAAAATGTTGTAGCGAAGCGTCCAGTACGCCTGGTGGAGTTTGTATATCACAAACGGCAATAGCAAAACAGAGAGCCACCATCGCCTGAGCAAAGCGAGGTAATCTAAGTTCTTTACCCATTTAAAAAGGGCAGAGGGTGAGTTTGCCGGATGATACAAGATCTAAGTAGTTGAGTTTTCTGATTCAATCATCAGTTATTCAACTCATCGGGTGAAGGGGGGGACGACTTAAATGCTGGGTAAAAATGATTTTAGCGGGAAAGATTACTCAACCGGCTCCAAATCCTCCAGCTGCTCTTCGGTAAACATTTTTGATTTTATTAAGAACCGTACCCCCATCGGGATTTCAATCGAGAAGCTGGAGCCGCGGCCTTCTTTTACGTCGAGGGTAAGCTGCATATACTGCCAGTACTTGAACTGGTCTTTTGCCATATAAAACGGCGCGCCATAAACCTCTCCAAGCTTTACGTCGCTCTTGCCCACCCGGAACTGCCCCGCTTTGTAGCACATCGGGGACGAGCCGTCGCAGCATCCGCCGCTCTGGTGAAACATCAGCTCACCATGCTTTTCACGCAGCTGGTCCATAATCTCCTTTGCTTCATCGGTGATAAGTACTCTTTTTACTGGCATGATGGTGTGATTTTATGATAAAAAGTTAAAACCGGGGCTGCCCAAAAAAACGCCCATACTGAATCCGGTTCAGAAACTTCTACTGCTTTTAAAGGCAGGTGGACTCCGAGCCGGATGTGGCATAACGAAAAGGTCATATTCAGTTTTCAGAGAACCTTTTTGTCAGCCCCGGTCAGGATTACGTGACTGAAAATCAGGCAATATTAAGGACCATTCGTCCCTCTATTTTATTTGCCCTCATATCGTCCAGTGCGCTATTCACGTCGTCCAAATCCAGCGCGGTAACGTTGGATTTAACTTTGCCCTCAGCAGCAAAATCGATCGATTCCTGCAGGTCTTTACGGGTACCCACAATGGATCCGCGGATGGTAATGCGGTTCAGTACTGCATTGAAAATATCCAGGTCAAAACTGCCGGGCGGCAGTCCGTTCATGGCCAGGGTTCCTTTCCGGCGAAGCGTGCTGAGTGCCTGGCTGAAAGCCTGGGGGGCCACCGCCGTTACGAGGGCTCCGTGCATTCCCCCGGTTTCTTTCTTCAAATATTCACCCGGGTCCTCTTCCATTGCGTTAACTGTTAAGTCAGCGCCGAGGTTTTTTGCCAGCTCAAGTTTATCGTCCGCTATATCGATTGCAGCAACGTGCATTCCCATCGCTTTGGCATATTGAACGGCAAGGTGGCCGAGGCCGCCAATACCTGAAATTGCAACCCATTCACCGGGCTTGGTCTCCGTCTCTTTCAAGCCTTTGTAAACGGTGACGCCCGCGCAAAGGATTGGCGCCATCTCCGTGAAGTTGGCGCTGGACGGCAGGTGGCCCACGTACTGGGGGTCAGCGATCACGTACTCCGCATAACCGCCATCTACGCTGTAACCGGCATTTTCCTGCTGCTCACAAAGAGTTTCCCAGCCGGTTATACAGTGATCGCAAGTGCCGCAGGCTGAATAGAGCCACGGAACACCAACAGCATCCCCCTCTTTCACGTTTTTCACATTTTTTCCGGCTGCGGCCACATATCCCACACCCTCGTGGCCGGGAATCAGGGGAAGTTTGGGTTTCACGGGCCAGTCGCCGTCGATTGCGTGCAGGTCGGTATGACATACACCGCTTGATTTTACTTTTACAAGTATCTCATTCTCGCCGGGTTCTCTTACCGGCATCTCTTCCATTTTAAGTGGGTCGCCGAAGTTATGAGCCACGGCGGCTTTCATTGTTTTCGGTAACATGACAGTTTTGTTTTTGTGAACGATTAATAATGAGTGCCCGGTCCTGCAGAGCAGGCCGGGATTATCAGATCAGACGTTTGATTTGCGGACTCTTAGAAAAAGCCCATCGCTTTCTTGTCGTAGGAGATCAGCATGTTTTTGGTCTGCTGATAGTGGCTGAGCATCATCTTATGATTCTCACGGCCAAAGCCTGACTTCTTGTATCCGCCGAAGGCTGCATGAGCGGGATAGGTGTGATAGCAGTTCACCCACACGCGGCCCGCTTTGATGGCACGCGGCACCTGGTAGAGTTCATGGGCATCACGGGTCCATACGCCGGCGCCGAGGCCGTAGAGCGTGTCATTGGCGATGGAAATGGCATCATCCACATCTTTGAAGGTGGTTAGCGATGTTACCGGCCCGAAAATCTCCTCCTGGAAAACGCGCATAGAGTTGTCGCCGCCAAATATGGTAGGCTGGATGTAGTAGCCGCTGGAGGTGCCGTTGCTGCCCACTTCAGCCTTGCCGCCGCCAACCAGTACTTTGGCACCTTCTTCCCGGCCTACCTCAAAATAATTGAGGATCTTCTCATACTGATCGTTTGATGCCTGGGCGCCTACCATGGTTTCATCATCCAGGGGGTGCCCCATTTTGATCGCTTTCACGCGTTCGATCACCCGCTCTGTGAATTCATCGGCGATCGACTCCTGTACAAGAATTCTGGATGGGCACGTGCAAACCTCACCCTGGTTCAGAGCAAACAAGGCGGCGCCTTCCAGCACTTTGTCGAAGTATTCGTCGTCTGCGTCCATCACGCTTTCGAAAAAGACATTGGGACTTTTGCCACCCAGTTCCAGCGTTACGGGAATGATGTTTTCGGATGCATATTGCATAATCAGACGGCCGGTGGTGGTTTCGCCGGTGAAGGCAATCTTTGCGATCCGTTCGTTGGTGGCCAGCGGCTGACCGGCTTCCGGACCAAAACCGTTTACAACATTCAGGACCCCGTCTGGAATCACATCACCAACCAGCTCCAGCATCACCATAATGCTTGCGGGTGTCTGCTCGGCCGGTTTCACAACCGTACAGTTACCTGCAGCCAGTGCGGGGGCAATTTTCCATGCAGCCATCAGCATTGGAAAGTTCCAGGGGATAATCTGGCCCACAACACCGAGCGGCTCCGGCAGGTTGATGGATACCGTATGTGCATCGTGTTCAGAAATACCACCTTCCTGTGTGCGAATAGCGGCAGCAAAATACCGGTAGTGATCTACCACCAGCGGGAGGTCGGCATTCATGGTTTCACGGATCGGCTTTCCGTTGTCGATCGTTTCAACACGTGCCAGGTACTCCAGGTTTTCTTCAATAATATCAGCCATTTTATTCAGAACCGAGGCCCGTTCAGCAGCTGATGATCTGTTCCATTCTTTTGCGGCTTCATGAGCGGCATCGAGGGCCATCTCAATATCTTTTTCGTTAGACCGCGCACATTTTGTAAAAGGCTTGCCGTCTACCGGTGAAATATCATCGAAATATTCGCCATCAACCGGGGCTACAAACTTGCCACCGATATAGTTGTCATACTTTTCTTTAAAATCCGGACGTTCATGTAACATATTGATCTCCATTAGTTAACTGAGTAATGATAGCCTCAGTATGACTAAAAAAGCGCTTTCATTCTTGGCGGTATCTATCAAAAAGTATCGCGATCGTCTCAATTTGGTTTATACCGGTTGTTTATCTATAATTCTTTAACTCACTTGGAAAGCGCTTTTCCGAATGAAAAATTATTCTGCTATGATTAACCAGTCTTTAGTTCGCGAATATAAAAATCCGCCTCAACAGCTTGTGGAGAACCGGACCAGCTATGCGGGAAGAGATGCGGTTTTTTCGGTTTACGATACCTACCAGGAAG
The DNA here is from genome assembly GCA_041686215.1 of Balneolaceae bacterium. Lineage (GTDB taxonomy): Bacteria > Bacteroidota > Rhodothermia > Balneolales > Balneolaceae > SW132. The sequence continues at coordinate 68,615 of JAWLEH010000003.1, forward strand.
CGCAAATGGTGGAGCTGAAATCAGACAGCCCGATGTATTGCGGAATGATATCAGGAAAGAAGGTTATCCACTCAGGAGAAGAAACACCCTTCGAGTTTGTGCCAAAGGAATCTCTTGTTCTGCCCCCGGATACCACCATTTATATAGATTTTCCGGATGCCCGGATGAATGAACCCACCAAATGCATTACGGTAGAGTTGCCGCTGTCGAGGATTGATGAGATCGTAGCCCGGATGAACGACCAGCTGCCGCGGACTAAAACATCGGGTGAATGGGAATACGACGCTTCCGCTTCTGTACATTTTTCCAATACCGAATCTGTCGACCTGTTGATTCGAAAGCTTTTTCACATTTTCACTGAGGAACACGACCAAAAAGATCTGCTTGTGGAGATGAATACCTCGGAACTGATTGTTCATATGCTGCAGACAGAGTCGCGAAACCTTCTGCTGAAAAATTACCGGAAGCACGTAACCAGGAGCGGACTCGCGGCGGCGGTTGAATATATAAGCAAGAATCTCGACCGGTCGATCTCAATAAAAAAGCTGGCCGATATTGCCTGTATGAGTAAAGCTTCCTTTTATCGCTACTTTAACAATGAGTTTGGGATGAGCCCGGTAGAGTATATCAACCAGGAGAGAGTGAAAAAAGCGTGCAGACTGCTTCGCAATGAAAACCTGAACGTTACAGAGGTTAGTTTCAAACTTGGGTATTCCAGTTTGAGCCATTTTATCAAACTGTTTAAAGAGCATACCGGTACCACGCCGAAGCAGTACCAGTTAAAAAAAGTGAGTGCCTGATTTTATCATTTGCCTTTCCATATTTAGCGACATCAGTTTGAGCATCCATTTCTTCAAAACAGGACAACATTTCCTCTCGTATCGAAGATTCGCTGTATCATTTTGAGACATTCCGGATCTATCCAGGCCGTTAAAAATCTATAACCGACTGGTACAGGAGTCATCATAAACTGGCTTCTAATGTTTTTAATCTGTTGTTATTCAATAGGTTACAGTTGTTGCAAATCATTTAAGATCCTTTCTATAAAAAAACGCTAATTATGAACAAAGTTGAGATGTTCATTTATTCAATGGCGTAAGGAGTTGAGAGTTTCACTTTTTGTTTATAAGAAATGAATAATTAACTCTTATACACTTTCACTTAGTGAATAATGTACGCGGAGTACAAAAGCGTAAAGCAACGCTGCGGAACCTCATCAGAAATGATGGGGGGTGACCACCACAACGATGCCTTGCCTGACGGATAAATATTCAAATTGTCCAGGCAAATCTAACGCGCTTTTCAGGCTCCCCTAATAATAATTGCGACTAAACTATAATACGGTCGCTGCTACACAAGAAACTGAAATTATAGGAGTGAGCAAGGCCCGGCACAGATTGAGTGCCGGGTACTTTTAAAGACGAAATTGAGAGAAATCTCTGAATAAAAAGCGCAATGAAATTAACACTGTCAATATTTGTACTGAGTCTTAGCATCGCCTTCGGGGCGATTGCTCAGGGCAATGAGGCCATGATCGAGCAGCTGGGCAGCAGCCACGGTGCGATTATTGGGCAGGTGGGCTTGCAGAACAGCGCAACGTCCTTTCAAGGGGGAGAAAATAACAGCTTTACACTACATCAGGTTGGTTCTCATGAGACAACAATTGAGCAGGCCGGCGCAGATAACACCGCTACAGTACAGCAGTGGGCAGGTGTTCAAAACAGCGAGCCGGGTGTATCTGCTGCATTTCTGGAACAGACAGGAACAGGAAATGAAATTTCAATAAGCCAGTATGGTGAGCATGTCACAGATATTGAGCAGTCAGGCAGTCAAAACTCTATTGATTTGACACAAGCGCAAAGTAATTCTACAGTTTCCTCTCTCGGAGAGGAATATGGCAGCGGCGCTTTTGCACTGTTGATGCAGCATGGTTTCAGCAACGACATCGTGCTGGCGCAAAACGGATCCCACTACGCTGAGATTACTCAGAACGGGAGCCAAAACACAGCGAACGTGATGCAGGACGGACTTGATCTGAGCCATCTGGCCAGGATTGAGCAGGACGGATCGGGTAACGACGCCACAATTGAGCAGTATGGCAGTCAGAGTTCAGCCGTCATCCGGCAGCACGGAAACGGGCATTCAGCCCACATACAACAGGCTGGCTATGGAAATCAAACCACAGTCATCCAAAACTAACACAGAACAATTCTGAGAGAGGAGTTGACGCTCAGATGTCTAATAAATCAATGCAAATAAATCAAAACAGACCTATGAAAACACTACTTACACTTACTACAGCACTCCTTTTTACGACAGGAGCAGCATTTGCACAAAGCAATGATGCAACGGTGGACCAGGTTGGAAATCAAAATGAAGTTACCATTACACAGGTGTATCAGGCCGGCGGCTCCGGTGATGACAACGAGGCATTTGCTACACAGACAGGTGACAATAACGCTGCAACAGGACTGAACCAACGCGGGGCCGGAAACTGGTATGAAATCGTGCAAACTGGCGACAATAACCTTGTAGACCGCTACCCGAACCAGGGTTCCACCCAGGGCGGCAGCTATGATGGCTATATCTCTATTACGCAGCTCAATGATGATAATAAGGTGTGGGATGCAGACCAGGCGGGCTCCGAAAACAGCTTAACGGTTACACAGAGAGGCGGAGACATTGTTAATGTTGAAGCCCAGATAAGTCCGGAAGGCGGAGTCGGGAATACGATCGTCATTGATCAGTTCGGCGGTGGAAATGCAGTTGGTGAATTTAGTTCCAACGGCTCCGGTGCGTACCAGGAAGGCGAAGAAAACTCCATGGACATTACACAGGAAGGCGGGGCGAAAGCCGGCATAGCCTCAGTATATGTAAGCGGTGCTACCGAAAAGTTCTTCCGAAGCACTGTTGAGGGCGGCCAGGGACTTATTCAGCTTGGGGATGATAACATGTTGAATATTGATCAGGATGGCGCAAGCACCGTCGGTTTCGTGATTCAGAAAGGAGACATGAACGAAGCGAGCGTATACCAGACTGGTGATTATCATACAGCCACTGTCAGCCAGGCAGGAAACAGCAACGAGGCTGCAATTACCCAGAGCGAAATCTGATAATCCATTTCATCTGGTCCCCGGTGGGTTCCCTTGAAGTTACCCGGCGAGCACAGATGACAGGAGATTTCAGGGAGACACAAACGGAGAGAATCAATAGGAGCGTGAGTTGACCTCTGTACAATAAATATGCTTACCAAAAGAAAACTGCTTTAGAGCATAGATGACAATTACAGCGACCATTACCCAGAACTAATTTTGTTCTGAGTGTACATTTGCAACCCCGTGAGGCTTGACCGCCTTGCGGGGGATTCGCTGATTTTAAACAACTATTAAAATTAATAAGGAAATGAAAACACTACTTACACTTACTACAGCACTCCTTTTTACGACAGGAGCAGCATTTGCACAAAGCAATGATGCAACTCTTAGCCAGGATGGCGATGATAACGAAGCCAATATCGAACAGGTTGGTGGTGATAACAGCGCAGAACTGAACCAGGGATTTGATAATAATGGCCATTTTCAGGGACAAAGCAACGCCTTTGGGGAAATTATCCAGGATGGGGATAAGAATTCTGCTGAGCTGAACCAGCGAGCCTGGGGTGCGGACGGTAACGAACACTCCATCGATCAGTCTGGCTATATGAACTCCGCGGATGTGGATATCTACAACGGCAATAATTTTGGTTTCCTGCTTCAGAATGGAACTGAAAACAGTGCCCGTATGGTACAGTCAGGAAGAGACAATGAGTCCCTGATTGTCCAGGAAGGTAATGAAAACTATGCTCAAAGCAGGACAACCGGCGGTTCCGGAAACCAGACGGCTATCGTGCAGGGTGTGCCTGGAGGAGAAATGCCGCCAGAAGACGGAATCCCCTCAAATGACGGCCCGCAGCTCCAGGGTTCAGAAGTAGGTCCGCTCGTGCCATTTTCTGCGGATAATGCAGCAACACTAAAAATAGAAGGAAGCGATAACCTGGCCGGCATTCTGCAGGTAGGTTTCAGCAACAGCGCGGGATCAAACCCACAGTGGAGCGGCGATCTTGGAATTGATGTGGTCGGCGACGGAAACATGTCCGGCATTGCTCAGATTGGCGAAATGAACGAAGCTAACATATCTGTGATGGGGAATGCAAACATGGCCGGTATTCTGCAGTTAGGTGCTGAAAACACCGCTTCTATCATGCAGGATGGATCCGGAAACAGTGCAGTGATTCTACAATCAGACGGCATGGGCGGAGGATTACCCGGCGGAGTGCCCGTTGTAGAATAAAATAGAGAAACAGAAACAGATGTAATCTGCCCGCGGTATAAAAACAGGCTGCGGGCCATCTGTTTTCATAACGATACAGGGATATTTATACCAGAAAAAACAGGAGACCTATGATAAATCGACTGCTACATCTTTTAATACTATTGTTTGTGGGTACGGCTATTGCCACTGCACAACAGCATGACGCTGAAATTCTTCAGCTTGGCGGCGATAATAACTTCGCTGAAATCGGCCAGATGGGAGAGCTTAATTCAGCATTCATCAGCCAGGAAGCCAGTAACGATATCGCCACTATTGAACAAGCCGGTGAAAATAATCAGGCCACAGTGAAACAGGGCTTTCACCCGGAAGCGAACGGGTTCAGAACCGATGCTGAAATCATTCAAAATGGAAACCATAATGAAGCCACCATCACACAAACCGGCCGGCACGATGTCTCCGGATTTATCCATCAAACAGGCAACAACAATGTTGCACTTGTTGAGCAAGATAAAGCCGACGATTTCAATAACGCCCGGGTAGAAGTGATTCAGACCGGAGGTGAACAAAACCTGGTGCAACAGCAGCAGGAAGACCGGGATGGAGTTTTCGGGCAGGTTCACCAGGACGGTTCGTTTAACTTTGTGGGCCAGACACAAACCATCGGTGGCGGAGGAAACGGTCAGTTTTCTCACGTGGTAAGTAACCAGGAAGGTGACAATAACCACGCAGAAGTGAGCCAGCACGGAGAGCTTGGCAGTGGTGAAACTCATCAATACGGGAACTATAACCAAGCATTTCTGACTCAGGAAGGAGACGAAAACACCGGGTACATTTACCAGCATGGAATGCATAACATGGCCGCTGTCAGCCAAATAGGGAACAATAACAGCGGGTCTGTTACTCAGAATGGCGACAACAATACGGCCACAATTTTACAGGAAGTTAATTGAGACAAGACGTTAGGTAGGTTAGATATAAGTTAGATCCGGGAGCTGTGATGGTTCCCGGATTTCTTTTTCAATTTTTTAACAAACGGAGAGAAAATGCGAGTGCTAAACTTTTTGATACCACTTTTATTGGGAGTTGCATCAGCAGCAGAAAGCCGTCAGGCAGAGACAATGAGCGACCGCCACGGTAATGTAAAGGTGTTCCAGGGGATTGATGCGAATGTTGATGATTCCGTAAAACAGGCTGGTGAGGATAACAGGATTTTCCTATACAGAGCAATACCTTCCGGCGGGTATGCGGATAGCATTGATATAAAACAAGATGGAAAAGAGAACAAAATTCTTTCATTTATCTCAGGAGAACAACCGTTTCATCAACTGCTGAAACAGAGGGGTGATGAAAATTCTGTTCTGATTCTTCAATCATCAAAACACGACAGCACGGCACAAGACCCAAAAGGAATATCTGTGCATCAGAAAGGAAATGGAAATCGTGTAACGATCACCCGGAATTAGGCAGAAGCTGACAGCGTAAACCAACAATGAAAACCCACGAATTTCATATAGCCCTATTAATGATTACGCTGGTTGCCGCCAGTGTGATCTCATACAATTATTTGAATTCAGGGAATACTCCGGGTGAAGGCAGTACATTTACTTACGAGTGCGATATTTCAGCAAAAAAGGTTGAAGATGTATCGCCCATACATATCGAACCCCCACAGGTGTCCCGATTCTTAAAAGAAAGGGAGAAGTCTTGTGAAAAAGTGACTCGGAACATCAGGGAAAAGCTGTATATGTGTTCAGAACGTTATCGCTCATCTGATTCGGCATTACAACTATTTAAGCACGGATTTATGGGCCGAGTTCAGAATGATAGGGAAGTATCTGCGCCCAAAAATGAATAAACTAACGAAAGTAATAGCATTGAAACGGGCTTTCTCAGGGACAATTTCCAGGTTTTCAGAACGGTGAATTGTAACTCGCGGACTTTCTCTAAATCATCTCAATAAGCTGAGCTTTACTGAATAAGGAAACCAACGGAGTTGATTCAGGTATGGTAAACAGCTGTAGCGGGAAAACGGTAACACCTTGTTTCTGAATTAGATGGAATCGATTTAGCTCATCATTTCTAAATAAATTTATCCATTACTCTGATCGTATTTGAACACAGGCTATCTGTCAGGTTAATAGATTTTGGGAGACGATATTCACACAAGTTCTTTATTGAGTATTCAGAAATGTACAGTAAAAAGAGACTTACAGGAAAAGCTCTGAAATTTTCAGTAAAAAATGAGAGATTAAACTGCCGGATAAAATAACACCTGTAATATTTGGCCCATATAGCTTTCACAGATAATGCATTACTGATCTGTAAAAAAATCGGCCGTTTTTTTGATTAATAAAAAAGAGAAAAAGTCGATAAGCAAATAGAAGCCTTCAAATGCCGGGCTCAAAAAAATACGCAACTGTAGATTACCCGTTTTGGTATACCGGCATGGATAGATCATAAATCATCATCAAATGTACTTATGAAGTCACGATATTTACTTATTATGACCGCTCTTTTAGCAGCGGCTGTACTCATCACCTCTTGCGCCAAGGATACCATAGAAGCAGAAACGTTTGGAAGTATTGGGGGAATTGTATTGGACGGAGAGACGGACGAGGGAATTGTTTCTGCAAATATTACAACAACACCGGCAACCAACGCCATTTTATCTGAGAACGGCGGCCAGTTTACGCTGGAAGAAGTGCCAACGGGTAACTACACGATTTCAGCCCGCAAAAACGGGTATAAAAACAGCTCTGTGAGTGTTGCGGTAAGAGAAGGAAAAACAGCCTCGGCATTTGTTGTGATGCAGCCGGATGATGAAGAGCCAGACTCAACTGTAACAATGGACGAATTTGAAGCCTCTATCACCTCATGGTTTAATGATGCGGAGGGTGACAGCTCATTTGCGGATGTGAATTACCGGGTGTCGAACAACAGTGATTCCGGGAATATCAGCGAGTATGAGGTCTATTTTGAAGTTGAAACAAATAGCGGTACCACGTTCTTTTTTGATGTGGCCGGTGAAGATCTGCGGGCTGGACAGAGCCGTAACGGGAATTTACGTGGATATATTCGGGATAATGAAGCCACAGACGTCATTATTTCCGATATATGGATTTCTGAAAACTAACCTGTACTGACCCTAATCTGCTGAATGAAATGTCTATTCAACATAGTATGTGCATTTTTTCTTGTAAGCCTTTTCGGTGGAGTTGCCGTTGCGCAAGACAGTACACTCACGCAGGAGTATCCCGCTGAAATCTACATTCAGCAGTCTGATGGAGATGGAATCCTGTTCGTAAATGTTGAGCCGGACCTGGATGAAGTGTTGATTCTTAGAGAAAATAATTTTCGCCAGATTCAGCTCCGTTTTCCCGACCAGCAAAATTCGGATATGGTCAGTGAAGAAATTCAGTGGGAGGTGGCGGATGAAGAAAATGTAACCGGTGAAATTATTGAGCGTTCTGATTCTTCTGGAGGTCAGATGGAGAACCGTCTGGCTGAAATGTTAAGCGAGGCGCTACGCCGCAGCCCTGCTGATGTGTCTGAAAATAGAGATGTCCAGGCGGTGGTTGAAGATCCGGATGAGGAACAGCTTGATGAGTTTCGTGAAGCGTTCCAGGCAGTGCTTGATGAGGATAACAGTACAGAAGAAGAACCGGATCAACCCGACCCCGCCGGCTTGTTTGAAGATATTGATGGTATGGTGTTGGATGAAACAAGATCGAAAGTGGGTCGTGATTTTTACAGCGCCTTTTTCTCGGCCTGGGAAAAGCCGGATGATACCAGGAATTACATTATCCGAATTGTTGAACGACCGGGCCCAAGCATGGCGAGTGTTGTTTCTGTTGATGTGAATTATGAAAAAATATTTGAAATGCGGCTCCATCCCGGTGATCAGCGGATCAAACAGGCCGGCGACTACGCTGTGGATGAAGTGATCTCGTACCTTGAAGAAAGAAAAGCGAACCCGTTAACTTATTAATTCTGATGATATGAAACGTATCTACCTTATTGTATTGAGCAGCCTTTTTGTTGTACTGTCTTTTTCGGCGGAAAATGCAGCGGCCCAGGAAATGGTATACTCACCAAAAAATCCTGCCTTCGGAGGAAATCCCGGTAATTACAGCTGGCTTTTAAATAGTGCTGACACTCAAAATCTCTTTGAGGAATCACGGCAATCCGGGTTTCAGCGCGACCCTCTTGCCGATTTCGAAAATTCACTTCAGCGACAGGTGCTTTCGCAGCTGACGCGCGACCTGGTACGGCGTGAGTTTGGCGAAGGGGATGAGATCGAAGAGTCTCGGTTTGAGTTTGGCGAATTTAATATTGAGGTGGTACCGGGAAGCGACGGTGTGAGAATCCAGATATTTAATGTGCTTACCGGCGATGAAACCAGTGTAACGATTCCAAACTTTTAGATTATGATACGTACTCCGCAGATTCTTTTATTCAGCCTGATCGCCGCGTTTGTTCTGAACGGTTGCTCGGGTACCATGAAACCGATGCATACCGAACGGGCAACGTTTGGAACCGTCAGCGAGGTATATCCGCAGCTGAAAGAACTTCCTGAACCAGAAGAAAAAATTGTAGCTGCAGTCTACCGGTTTCGCGATCAAACCGGGCAGTATAAGCCGTCGGACCGTGTGGCGAGCTGGTCAACCGCGGTAACACAGGGGGCTACATCCATCCTGATGAAGTCAATGGAAGAATCGGGCTGGTTTGTGCCGATTGAACGGGAAAGTATATCAAACCTGCTGAATGAACGGCAGATTATCCAGAATATTCGCCAGCAGCATTCTGGTCCGCAGGGCCCGCAACAGCTTCCACCCCTTCTTTTTGCAGGTGTGATGCTGGAAGGCGGTATTGTAGGCTACGATACGAACGTGATTACCGGCGGAGTTGGAGCGCGTTACCTGGGTTCAGGCGGGTCCGGGCAATACCGAAAAGACCAGGTTACTATTTACCTGCGGGCAGTTTCCACACAAAGCGGACGTGTTCTGAAAACTGTACATACTACGAAGTCGATCATTTCGCAACAGCTTGAAAGCGGAGTTTTTCGGTTTATTGATACAAACCGGCTGCTTGAAGCCGAAGCCGGATATACCTACAATGAACCCCCGGTGATGGCTGTAACCGAAGCCATTGACGAAGCCGTGAAACAGTTGATTTTGGAGGGAGTTGAAGAGGACATTTGGTCGCCGCAAAACCCGGACGAAATCCTGGCATATCGCGAACGGTTTAATTTCAAGAAACAGAAAGAGGAACAGCTTCAGCGGGATTATTTTGGCCTGATTGAGCAGGAAGATCTTCGGGGCGGCTGGTCGGTTTCTGCAAATGGCTTGATGGGATCAGTCATCGGAAATTATAATAACCCGGATATGAACCCCGGAGTTGGGCTGCAGTTCGAAAAAGGCCTCACAAGATATTTTTCGATGAAGCTTGGCGGTCAGAGGACCCAAATCAGCGCCCCGGACGCCTTTTCAAGCCCGGTAAATGCGGCTGATCTATTGCTAAACGTGTATGCAGCTCCCGGCCATGTATTTTCGCCTTACTTCTCTGCAGGAGGCGGTGCGTTTATCTACGATCAAAACCATCCGGATCTGGAAGATCAGGTTCTCCCGTTCATGGGAGTTGAAGCCGGTATTGATTACCGTTTCAATAAACAGTTTGGTGCTCGCATCAGCTCAACCTATCGATACCTGCTAACTGACGGCCTGGATGGTATTTCTATGGGGAAATATAATGATCAGCACTGGGGTGTGAACCTGGGAGTTACGTATCAGCCTGCGTTTTTGAGGTGATGAATACATATCCCTTTAAGAGTTGAAGTTGAGCACATTTTCTGTGCGTGAACCGGCGAGGGGGTTACCGGTCGAAGTACTGATTTAATTGTGTCGCCATCTCTTCTTTTTTACCGGAAAGATCCTGCACAACCGTTCCTTTTTCAAGAAGCACGATCCGGCTGCAAATATCCGTGACGTGAACAAGATCGTGACTGGAAATTAAAAAAGTGGTTTCCTGGTTTTTATTTTCCGTGGTGATAAGCTTTTTCAAGCGGTTCTGAGAAGTAGGGTCGAGATTTTCAAACGGTTCATCCAGAATGATCAGGTCCGGTTCACTGAGGAATGCAGCTGCTATACCGGTTTTTTTGCGATTTCCCTTCGACAGGCTTCGGATATACTTTTTTTTAAATCTGATCTCGTCATTGAATAGCGGGTCAAATTGCCTGAGCCTGTCTTCAGCAGCTTTTGGGGATACCTGGTAGACTTCCCGGAGCATATCAAAGTATTCATCCGGAGTGAGAAAGGGCAGCAACATGTGTTCGTCGAGGTAGGAGCCGACTTGTGTTTTCCAGTCCTCGGTTTGATGAACGGCCCGGCCGAAAAGGGTAACGGTTCCGGATGTGGAGCGGATCAAATCGAGAATGAGTCGGAAAAGGGTCGTTTTGCCGGCCCCGTTATTTCCTACAAGCCCGAAGCACTCCCCTTTGCTGATCTCAAGTGCCGGTATGTTCAGTACCGTCTCTCCGTAATATCTTTTCACCAAATTTTGAATAGAAATCATGAACTGCTTCTGAAGGTATGTGAAATTTTATGTCTGCTCTTGCTGAGCATACGTACTGTTACACCGGAAAGTTGTTTGTGAAAAAGAAGCCCGAGAATACCGAATAGACCTACAGCAGCAAGCCCGGCTGAGGCGTTGAAAATTAAAGCAAATGGCATATAAACGAAATACGGGACGATGAAAATGGGCACAGCCATAATGAACTGGGCCACACCCACACCTTCGTAGTTAAACATGGCGCTTTTGTTGATGTCCATAGGCTTAGGTTGCCAAAGTGCCATCAGGCTGATGATGTGAATACCTATGCCCAGGTTATAGAGAACGGCAGCTGTGTGAACAGCAAGTATATGCCAGCCGAAATATACATAAGGCAGAGCCAGCAGGTATGATATGACTCCGGATGCTCCCAGGATAAGCATCTTGCCACCAATGAGATCGCTCAGCCCGTTTTTTTGCACCATAAAGTGGTCAAAAAAAGAGGTGTTCCAGCTGAGAAAAAACTGGGCGTATTGAATCATGAAAAAACCGGTGACAAAGATTCCGGCAAAGAGGTAGGTGTGCGAAATGTTGACTGAATTACTGTCTAGCTCTGGCATGTAAAAAATCAGGCCGTACAGTAGTCCAAAAAGGGAAAAGTAGAGGTAGCTACGACTCTTCTTGTGCCGCAGAATCAGCTTTAACTCAGTGTCGGCAACACGCCCGGCATTGCCAAAAGCATAAAACAGGTTTGGAAAGGCTGAACTGCTTTCTTTTTTGGTTGTGATTTTCTCTTCATCTAAGTAAGCCCGGCGAACGTTGAACCTGTGGAGGCTGATGTACGAGATAATACAAATAATGGCTGCCAGTAAGGGTGATGCAGGAAAATGAAGAGGCAGTGAAAAAAACGGGGCAAACCAGGCGCCAGGACTAAAGATGCCAAGGTAAAGGGTGACGAATGGTGAGGCCCATATCATAAGCGCCAAAAATGCTACAGGTAACGGAACCGTTACATTTCTCAGCACCAAAACGAACCAGTGGACCAGGTTGCTGATCAGGAGAATAGTAACCAGCCAGCCAGTTGCAGCCAAAGTCCCGAATGCGGGCGACATTTCCATGATTGTTACCGGCAGAAATAGAATGAGCGGAACCAGTGTGAACGGAGTGAGGAGTGACCGGACAAGCAGAAAGTGAATGATTCCCTTGCGGCTGACGGGAAGATGGAGAAACAGGGAAAGGTTAAACTGCGGTTTTTTCTGGAAGGCAAACCGTACGGCAAACTCAATCAAAAAATAAAAAATGAGCACTTGATTGAGGAAAGAAGGTACATTGTTGATCTCCAGAACGTTTACCAGGATCGGGCTCAGAAATACCCCGATGGCAACCAGGTAGGTCAGTAACAGGAGCACCAAAAGTAAAACCAACAGACCGCTCAGCATACTTCGCCCGAGGGAAAAGGAGCGGGAAAGCTCAAGTGCCCAAAGGCGTATAAATTGGGGTGCCATTCGCAGGCCTGATTTAAGCATAAGTAATGGTACACGTTGGTTGAAAAATATTCAACCTTGTTCCAGGTAATTAGAAAAAGGGGGATTATATATAAGATCCTGTCGGTCTGGGACAACATAAAAATCATCCCGGCCGGCATATGAACAGGGCGCATCAAACCTTGCAAAGTCAGGTTTGGCAAGACAACTGAAGTACCATATGGACCTGAATGCTATCTTGCAGGAATGCGGCGTACAATTTTGAAATACCATGTTGCTATAAGAAGTAATAGTAATAATATCACCCTTAATAATATGTTGTACAGTACATTAAAATATTTTATCTATAAATATTCTATTTATAGAATAAAGTTACTAAATATATTCTTAGCAACAGTTTACTTAGATTTATTGGAAAATGACCTGACAGGCTCCAAAAGATAATTACGGGGCGTTTGTAACCTCCATTTTAAAACTGATTTTGACATTTATTTAATTCGAACTAAAGCTACAAGGTTTAGTTTTAAGCCATTTAAAAATTGTAATAAATATTTTCAAGTGCCATCCCCGGAAGGTCCACCGAGTGCGATTTAAATGTCTGTCCGGACTACGGTGGCGCAGACCTTTGGAAAAAAGTAAGGACTTGCCCCGGCAAGTAAGCAAGTAGAAGCAACGTAGAATAATGGTTCAGCCGAATAGAATGATATGAATCAGTGGAAGAATGGGGATACCGGATTCGAAATCACGGAAGAACACCCTATCTTTACGGCAGAGAAATCAACGCAAAAAAACAGGACTGAAATTTGGCAGAACGTAAACCGACGGCCGAACAACTTCTCGAAGGAGAAGAGTATAAAAAACTGAAAGAACTGCATCATGATGAAATGGTGCCATTTCTGCTTGAAAATCTGAAAAATCGCAACCCTGTTAACGGGGTTTTTAAACATGGCACCATGTTGTTAATCGCCCTTGTTCTGTATGTGTGGATTGGAAGATGGGACACGACTTCCTTTTTCATCGGCCTGGGAGCAGGGATACTCTTTACATTTACCGTTGGAGTCATTATTCATGAAGTTCTGCACCTGATTGTTTATAAAATCTTGGGGGCAAAGAAAACAAGGTTAAAAGCGCTGTGGGATCAGGGAGCTGTTGCAGCTGTAGCTGACCGTTTTGTAGTATCAGAAAAGGAATTTTATTTCCTGGCTTTTACACCGTTTGTAGTGTTGACAACGGCAGGAATAATAGCGCTGTTCAATACCTACGGCTGGGTTTTTTATGGGGTCTCAATATTTTTAGTCGTACACGCTACAGCGTGTATTGGTGATTTTTCACTCGCAGGATTTATCTATGAAAACCGAAATCAATCCATTCTTACGTTTGATAATACTGAGGAAGACAAAAGCTACTTCTTCATAAAGAAAGAGTTATAGTGTGCAGAAGTAATCGTTACATCGCCGGAATTTGGCCCCTTATTTCCCCAAGCCGATAACGGTCGGATGCAATGTTGATGTAAAGAAGGCCCTTTGAGATGGCATCTCTTTGTGATTCGGTAAGTTTGAATTGATTTTCATCGCTTTCAAAAGTTCCGGATTGGAGATCGTCCCCGGAAATTGAATTTAATTTGAATAACCTGTGCCCGTTTTTTCCGGGTGCACCGTATTGGATGTAGGCGGAGCGGTAAGCATTACTCAGGTCATGGAATTCGCCACTAACCGTTAATGAATCCCCGCGGAGCTCAACTAAAAGGAACCCCATGCCGGCGGTTCTTACAGGCGGGGTTTGATGGAAACCTGCCAGGTTTACCTCTGCACTTCTTTGGGCATATAATGCCGGTATTTGGACCAGGAACATAGACAGAAGTAAAAGTCCGGTTCGTTTTTTCATTTTTCCCTCCGTTTCTTGTTCTAACGTGTCAGCGGACAGTTTAGCGTTCACAGATGTGTGAAAGAAATCAGGAGAAACCGAAGACTACCATTCCAACCATGCAGAGTGCGGCAAGGCCAAGAAATTTCAGAAGCAGCGGCCAGCAAAAACGGAACCAGCGGTCGAACGGAACACCCGCCATTCCCAAAATGCCCATCAGGACGGCATTGGTGGGTATAATCATGTTTGCAAAACCATCGCCAAAAATAAAGGCCTGGACGGCAATTTGCCTTGAAATACCCAGGATGTCACTCAGCGGAGCCATCAGGGGCATGGTTACAAATGCCTGGCCGCTGCCCGAGGGTACAAACAAGTTCAGAATAGTTTGCATGAGCATCATGCCCACACTTGCCAGTTCGGGCCCTACAGAGCCAAGCGGCACGGAGAGTGCGTGAACAATTGTATGCAGGATTTGTCCGTCTTCCATGATGAGCGCTATGCCTCGCGCAATTCCCACCAGCAGGGCAGTTTCTACCAGGTCCCGCGCTCCGGATACAAATTCCCGGGCTGTTTCACTTGGTCCGATCCGGCCGATGAGGGCCGTTACCACACCCAGGATGAGAAAAGCGGCTCCGAGTTCGGTGAGGTACCATCCCCATCGTGCAATTCCCCATACCGAAATCCCAAGAGCCAATATAAAACTGATTAATATCACAACATGGCCCATGGTCATGGAGGGATAGTTGCCCTTTGTTTCTCCATTATCCGGCATTTCAATACCCTCAAGCAGACTCTCAGAAGGGTTTCGGCGCACTTTTTTTGAATAAGACCAGATATGATGAGTTCCGATCAGCAAAAAGGGAACGAGAAGTCCCATACGCACCTGCCACCCTGAGTAGGTTGGCAGGCCGGCAACTCCCTGGGCCACAACAACCGTGTATTGATTGAAGGCGGCAGCACCATAACCAACCCCATATCCTACCACAATTATTCCAACGGCAGTCATGGTATCGAGATTCATATTGCGGCAAAGTGCGGCCAGAATCAGCACAAAGGGGATGTATTCAGCTGATGCGCCCATTGCACTGGAGGTGAGGGCAAATACTGCGGTCGTAACAAAAATCAGGGTTCCGGGTTTGCCATCGAGCCGTTGCAGTAATCGGCCAAGAAGGGCATCAATCGTGCCGGTTTTTCGGATTACAGCCAGCACACCCCCGATGATAAAGAGGAAGAAAATAATGCCTTGCGAGTCAGCAAAGGCTCGTGGTATGGCTGTAAATAGTGTCAGCGGATTTAAAAAACGTCCGTCTTCTGCAACCTCGTAGGTTCCGGGTAAGACTACTTCGGTTCCGTTCACTACTTCCGAATCGAACGATCCCTGCGGAATAATCCAGGTTAGAGCCAGTGCTGATGCCATCAGGAAAAACAGCAGGGTAAGCGTGTGGGGCATCCTAAATTTCATATCGTACTGTCTGTAAGGTGATTTTTCAAATAGGCCTAAAATAGGGCCGTGTTCCTATTGAACCAAATGCCTTAAAATTTACCCGCCAACCAGGCTTAATAAGAAATAGGCGCTCAACCCGAGGTAAATGGATACACCTGTAATGTCTGTGACAGTCGTGAGAACGGGGCCGGTCATCAGGGCGGGGTCGCCTCCCCAGCGTTTGATTAAAAACGGAAGTGTTCCGCCGACAATGCCCGCCACAAACACATTAATGGCAAGTGCTGTACCGGCTACCAACCCGAGCATAAGGTTGGCCTGTACAAGGTAGGCAATCAGGGCAAAGAGCAGCCCCAGCAGAGTGCCATTTACCAGCCCCACCAAAATTTCTTTCTTTGCGGCCCGCCAGTATTCACTCAGGCGAACTTCACCCAGGGCGATGCTGCGAATAGAAACAGACAGTGCCTGGATACCTACATTGCCGCCCATATCCGTGATCATTGGGAGAAAAATGGCCAGCGCAGCAACAGCTTGTATTGTTTCTTCAAATGAGGCGATGACCGCTACGGCACCAAGGTTTAGAAGTACGTTGCCGGCCATCCATGGCAGCCGCTTTTTCACCGAACCCATAGGAGGAGTATAGAACGATTCATCCGCCGAGGCCGCTCCCATATGCATAAACATATCGGCCATGTTTTCAGATAAAATTTCAATCGCATCGTCTAAAAGCAGAACGCCAACAATGGTGTCGTTATCGTTCAGTACGGGGAGCATCTGGAACCGGCGATTGCGTAAAAGCTGTGCTGCTTCTGTTGCATCATCGTCGGTGTGAACGGCAACCACATCGGGCGACATGAGCGTGTCAATCAATGTTTTAGGATTGGTGCGGATGAGGTCTTTCATGGATACTACACCCTCCGGTTTGCCATTACTGTTTACTACAAACACATATGCCTTGTTTTCAATCTGTACGGGCGCATCTTTAATGGCAATGAGTGTATCTTTGATGGTAGAGCCCTTTTTTACTGCAGTGAAATGAGAGTTCATCACAGCCCCCACAGTGCCCGGCTTATAACGCATCAGATCGCGGATCATAGTCTCCAGTGCCGGATTGATGAGGCTAAACAGTTCGGATGCCTCATCTTGCTCCATCAGCTGCATGATATCTGCCGCATGGTCAATAGGTATATCATCAAGAAGAGAAGCACCTGTCTTAGGATTCATCTGTTCAAGAATCTCTACGGACATTTCCGGGGGAAAGTGTGCGAGGATCTGACCGGCCTGTTTTTGATCCGCTTTTTCAAGAAATGGAATAATTAACTCATAGTCGCTGTTTGTGAGGATCTGTGCGATCCGCCCGGCAGAGATATTTTGTGCGGAAAGAACCGCGTTATCAAGATCTACCTGGTTTAAATAAGCTTCAAACTCTTCCCGATAGGATTTCAGGATTTCGGGTTCAAGTATCATTGCCGTTACTCAAAGTGTTGATTGATAATAGCATCTGCCCACTCCGAAAAATCATGCGTTTTATAAATTAGCGGCGCGAGCTTAAATAATGCAGGCTTATTTGTTTCGAACTCATCCCTGTCCCCTCTTTAAAAAATCAGAGAGGGGTATGAGGTCTACATTATTGAGTCCACTCCGAAAAGTCATGCGTTCTGAAAATCAGCGGCACAAGCTTAAATAATTTAGGTTTATTTGTTTCGAACTCACCCCACCCCCTCTCTAAAGATTTAGAGAGGGGTATGCGGTCTTAATTATTTAAGCTTGTTATAAACATTAGATCTTAATCTGACTTTTCGGAGTGGACTCATTATTTAAGCTTGTAACAATCGTCAGTTCATTATCTGACTTCCCGGAGTGAACTCATAGCTTGTTACCATAATAATTCACTAATCGGACGGCCTCAG
>JAWLEH010000032.1:0-27410 GCA_041686215.1 Balneolaceae bacterium
TGCTCCTTCCGTAAGTAACTGACGAGCAATAGCTTCCCCGAATCCGCTGCTGGCACCACATACGATGAAACGTTGGTCTTTTAGTTTAAGGTCCATAAGTTTTGGTATTTATATATTTGATGATTGGGCTTCCATAAAATATAGTGTGTCGAAGTGAGAAAATTAATCGAAGAAAGCGATGCTACATTAGGAATACCCGAGGCATAAAACCTGACCTGCTTTATCGCATCAACTGTGATTTGTTGGTTAATGAGTTTTAAATGGTGTTTGAGATATAGTAAGGGACCGCATGAAATGTTGTTGGAAAATTTTAAAACACTCTCTTAAAAAAATGTGACATGCAATTTTATACAAACTTTGACAAACCTTGTATATTTGATTCCACTCCGAAAAGTCAGACAAAGAACGGAAGTTTATGACAAGCTTAAATGATTTAGACCTTATGCCCCTCTCTAATTCTTTAGAGAGGGGTTGGGGTGAGTTCGAATCAAATAAACCTAAATTATTTAATCTTGTGCTGCTAATTTTCAGAACGTATGACTTTTCGGAGTAGACTCATATTTAATTTAAAAAGACCAATCATGCATATTTCTTTAACTCCAGAACTTAAAAAAATTGTGAAAGAAAAAGTTGAATCTGGTATGTATGGGAATGCCAGTGAAGTTATAAGAGATGCCATCCGGCAGATGAACCATTATGATCAACTGCTTTATAGTTTAAAAAAAGAGCGACTTCTTCAAATGCTCGAGGATGGTAAGAGAAGTGGAATAAGTGATTTAACTGTATCTGATATTGTGGACCAAGAAAAGAATATCAAGTGAAAAAATATACGCTCACCAAAAAGGCGGAGCAGGATATACGGGGAATTTGGCATTATACAATAGATGAATGGGGGGAAGTTCAAGCAGAACTTTATCTGAAAGGACTTGAATAAAAGCTGGGGCAGATATCTGATTCGCCTGACACGATCGGAGTTAACAGGGATGATCTTGTGTCCGGCATTATGAGTAGCATCTACGAAAAGCATATCATTTTTTTCAAAAAAGAGGATAATTCTATTAAGGTTATTCGTGTACTTCATCAGAGAATGGATGTACCAAACCTAATCAGGTAGTTGGAGCATTTGGTATAAATCCGGCCTGTCATTTTCCGTCGGATGGCAGCTACCTGCAGGCGTGGATCGCTGAACCGGTGCTCCTTTGGAGCTGAATTATCCAAAACCATGAGATTTGGACCAGGTATTACGAAGAAACCCATTCCGGCAGCACCCCAATCTCAATGCCAAACACATAGGCAAAGAGCGTGTAGGTTGCCAGGGTGAGTATAAGGGACACGGCCAGGTTGAGCCAGATGCCCGCGTGGGCCATTTGCGGGATGGAGAGCCGGCCGCTTCCATACACAATTGCATTGGGCGGTGTGGCTACGGGGAGCATGAATGCGCAGCTTGTGGAAATTGCTGCTGGAACAATAAAGAGCATCGGATTTTGACCGATGCCGACTGCGGTGGAGGCCAGGATGGGCAGAAATGCCGCTGCAGTTGCGGTATTGCTGGTGATCTCCGTCAGAAATACCACGATCAGAATCACGGCGAGGATGAGCAGCAGCATGGGCAGCACATCCAGCCCGGCTACACCTTCACCGATCCAGTCTGCCAGTCCGGTTGAGCTGATGCCGTTTGCAAGGCTGAGTCCGCCGCCAAAAAGAATCAAAATATCCCAGGGGAGCTCTTTCAGGTCATCCCAGATGAGAATCGGTTTCCCCTTTTCGGTTCCGGAGGGAAGAATAAACAGGCAAACTGCTGCGGTAATAGCTATACCGGCATCCGAAAGCCCGGGAATCAGTTTTGACAATAACGGGCTGAACATCCAGAGAGCGGCAGTTGTGATAAAGACGGCAGCCACTCGTTTTTCGGCAGTTGTTAGCGTGCCCAGTTTCCGTAGCTGATTTTGAATCACCAACTTTCCGCCGGGAAGTTCCTGAATTCCAACAGGATAGAGCATGCGGGTCAGCAGCAGGTAAACAATTGGCAGGAGTATTATCACCAGGGGAATTCCGGCCATCATCCACCTGGAAAAACTGATTTCGATGCCGTAATTCTCCAGCATAAACCCGGCCAGAAGTGCGTTGGGTGGCGTTCCTATGAGTGTTCCGACTCCACCGATATTACAGCCATAGGCAATGGAAAGCATGAGCACAATACCAAAGTTGGCCAGCGATTCAGGATGATCGGTTCGCTGCTCAACAAACTGCAGTACAGAGACGGCAATGGGCAGCATCATCAGTGCCGTGGCTGTATTGCTGACCCACATACTCAGAAAAGCGGATGCCAGGATGAAACCGAGAATAACTGAGGAAGGTTTGGTCCCCATTGTACCAATAATGTTCAATGCGATACGGCGATGCAGGTTCCAGCGCTGCATGGCGATGGCAATGACAAATCCGCCAAGGAAGAGAAAAATGAGCGGGTTGGCGTACGGTGCTGTTGTGTCGCTGATGGATGTAATATCCAGCAGTGGGAATAAGACAATGGGCAGGAGCGCGGTTACTGAAATCGGTATGGCTTCTGTAATCCACCAAACCGCCATGAGTGCCGCAACAGCTGCTGTGTGCCACCCGGCGGTGCTCAAATCGTTTGGCTCAGGCAGAAAAAGGAAAGCCAGGAAAAGAAAAATCCCGGAAAGCAAACCAGCTTTATTTTGTTGGAGGTTTATAGATAATTGCATGTGTAACAGGTTGATTGCCGTACGGCTTTTTCTTCAATACGATGCCACAAGTAATGCAAAAAACGTGTAGAAGAAAAGTGAAAACCGGGGTTGGGTTCAGAAGAGGAGGTTGTCCAAAAAGTAAATCAACAAACAAGCCAGTTTAAATAATTTAGACATTTAATCCCTCTCTATAAGTTAGAGAGGCAAATAGGGTGAGTCTGGAGATAAAAACTAAATTATTTAAGCGAAATTCGATGAATTTTACCTTTTTGGACAGCATACAGACGATCGGTTTGATCCATGTAAAGCAGGGAGTCGTCTGATTGTTGCATGGATATAACCCATCCGTAACAAGTTGATAACATCAGGATTGATGAGTCAGGAATTACAGTTGAAATGATTAGTTTCTTGATGTCAACGAAAAATCGGCCGCCATAAAAGGCTTTCTCTTAACGTATGGATCACTCTGCTTCACATACTGCTATTTTGTATTTCAGCCGCTCGCCCGATGCAGAGGCGTCGCACAAAGTTGTACACCGGGGAAGCCGCAAATCCAACAAGCGGGTTCTTGGTTTGCTCGTCGGCCATACGCTTACACAGGCCCGGCGATCCGGAATGGATGTTATACAGGTTGATGAAACCCGGCAAGTTGGTGATACGTTTGGCAGCCGGTTATCCAATGCCTTTCAGCAACTTTTTGATGAAGGCTACGACCAGGTAATTGCCATTGGCAATGACTGCCCCGCTCTTGAAGGCGTAAACTGGAAAGCTGTTGAAGAGCAGGTTGCCGAGAAGAAAGCCTTACTGGGCCCCACACCAGCCGGGGGAACGTACCTTATCGGGCTTCATAAAGATCGCTTTTGCCGCGAAGCGTTTTCCCGCCTGCCCTGGCAGACTTCGAAATTGTATAGTGCGCTGAAACATCTGCTTCAGGATGATGGGGGACAGCCGGGGATTCTTTCTCCCAGGATGGACCTGAATAATCTCGCAGATATGCGGATTTACCTGGCCCGTGGAACGGAAGCTATTCAAATCCTTCTTTCCTCTTATTACTCCGATCGACCGGATTCATTCTTTCAGGTTTTCCCCGTTGAAAGCAGACTAACATCAAAACAGTCGTCAAGAGCACCGCCTTTCCCTTCTTTCTTACGAGTGTAAGCTCTGTCTGTACATTCCCATCCAACTTTTTTTGTGTGCGTAATAATAGTGTGCGCATCCCAAATTCCGTAACCTTTATACCCAATTACTATGAAGAAGATCTTTACTATTTTTCTGTTCGTCTGCTGCATATCACCGGCATTACTGGCCCAGGCTTCATTTACAGTTACCCTGCTTGAAAACGAATCGTACTCACCGCTGGAAAATCATACACTGGTTGTGGAAAATGAGTCGATAGGATTTCGTGAAGAGTATAGAACCAACGACAGGGGCAGGGTGTCACTGAGCGGATTGTCCACCTCCGGCACCTATGTGGTTTATGTACCCGAAACGGGGTCCTATTTTGAAAGTGTGAGTGAAGAAATTGAACTGATATCAAACAGAAACACCAGTGTGATGGTACTGGTTTTTAACCGGCAAGAGCAGGAATTGGATGAAATCTCGGTTACGGCCCGTTCCACCACCATTAACACGGTGAATGCCCAGGTGGCGTCGGAACTTTCTTCCCGCGAAATTGAGGCCCTGCCGGTAGAGGGCAGGGATATTACCCGTTCGCTCTACCGACTGCCAAATATTTCGCAGGCAACGGGTTTTTTTCCTGAGGCACCGAACGTTTCCATCAACGGGGCAAATTCTCTCTTTACTAACTACCAGATTGACGGATTCGATAACAATGAAAATTTCCTCGGCGGCCAGCGGTTCAGGATTCCCGTTGGACTGACGCAAAATATTACGGCTCTGACCAACAATTTCAGCGCCGAACACGGGCGCACATCAAATGGGGTGATTAATATTACAACAAAGTCGGGTAGTAACGACCTGAACGGAGAAGCCTTCCTGATGAGCCGGCCGGGACCTCCGCTGGACGCCTCCTCACCGTTTGCCCAGCGCGACCTGAGCGGAAACCAGGTGAAAGATGGGTTTTCGAGATACCAGGGCGGGTTTTCGGTTGGAGGCCACATCAAAAAAGATCAAACCTTTTTCTTTTTAAACGCCGAACATCTCACCGATGTAAAGGATAACCTGCTGAATGTGCCGCAGCTTGGCGTGAACGAAACCATACAGGGCCGAAATAACTTTACCCTGCTGAGTGGACGGCTGGATCATAAATGGAGCCGAAATTTCCGGTCGTCGCTTCGTGTAAATACCGGCCTCGTAAATATTGAAAACCAGGGCGGCGGACTTGAAGGAGGCGTCACTTTTGCATCTGCCGGGAACCAACAGGATCGAAATTCGGTGATGATTGCAAACCGGAATATCTATTCAGGCAACGGATTTGTGTCGGAAACCGGGTACCAATACGGACGACTTCGATGGAACTATGCCAATCCGGTCAACGATAATTCCCCGAACGTAACAGTTCAGGCCCCAAATGGTGAGGTAATTGCCTTACTTGGTCACCCCGGGTTTTCGTTTGATGATACCGAAAATACGCACCAGCTGCAGCAGAAGTTCACCTTCTACAGGGACAATCACACCATTAAAACAGGTGTGGATTTTAAAACCTCAGATTTTTCATTGGTGGGCGGTGGTAACCCGAATGGCAGCTGGGTGGTGCAGCTTTCCGAACAGCAGCTAACAGCACTGCAGAACCAGGGAGTTGGGCAAAATTTTGCACCTGCAGACCTGCCGGATGACGTAGATGTGCTGAACTATTCCACGGAGCTGCGTCCCAGTGCATTTGGCGAAAGACAAAACCTGTTTGGCATCTATATCGAAGATGAATTTTCACTCAGCAACAGGCTGAATGTAAGCGCGGGCCTGCGATACGACTACGATAACCTGTCAAAAGCGGGTAGCTCCACAGGTGACTGGAATAATATTGCCCCCCGGCTCAGTGCAAACTACCGTTTGTCGCGCAGCACGAATATCCGGGCAGGGTACGGAATATACTATGACAAAATCCTCTATACGGTTCACAGTGATGCATTACAGTTTAGCTCTACAGCATCCGATTTCAAAGACCAGGTTCAGCTGTTGGTTAACGGGGGGCAGTTATCCGGGGATACCGATATTCAACGTGTGACAAACGAGGGGAACTTGTCGGGCTCGCTTTTCGGTGTTGATTACCTGGAGGCACCACCACGGTCTGAGCTTCAAAATCAGCGGGAGGAGGTGTTTAGCAACGAACTCCGGATTTTAAACCCAAACGGTTTCGAAAATCCCTATTCGCACCAGTTTATGGTTGGCATACAGCACCAGGTATCGGAGCGGTCACGGGTATATATCGACCTGATGCATAACCGCAGCTATAACTTGTTCCGGTTGCGGGATCTCAATGCACCATCACCCTATCAAATTGATCCCGATAATGTTGTACCGAGATCTCAGGAAGATGCGGATGCAACCCGTCCCACACCCATCTTGCAGGATGAACAGGGATTTTACACCCCCGGTGCAAATGGTGAACGCCTCAGGGGAATTGCACGAAGTGTAATCCTGACCGAAACCGAAGGCCGGTCGAACTACTACGCGTTAAACCTGACATACGAGCAGGCTCGTATCCGCGATCTTTCGTTCCGCCTCATCTACACGCTTTCTTATCTTGAAAACAACACGGAAGACATAAACTTTCGTGCGATGGATGCCAACAACTTCGATGAGGAATGGGGGGCGGCACTGAACGACCGCCGGCACATGATTAACGGGATTTTTAGCTATTTTCCGTTTGAAAACCTGACGGTAACGCTTGCTGCGCTGCTGCAAAGCGGTCTGCCGGTTAACCGTGTAGCAGACGCAACTCGTTTCGGAACATCCGACCTGAACGGAGACGGACGATCGTTCTCGCAGCAGTTTGTCGGAAACAACGACCGCAGCCCCGGACTCAACCGCAATAGTGACAGGTTGTCCTGGACCACCACCTTTGATCTGAATCTGAGATACCAGGTAAATGTTTCTGGAAACCGGTTTGAACTGGGTTCGGATATCTTTAACCTCTTAAACGCTGAAAACCTGAGCGGGTTCAGTTCAAACCTGACTCAAAGCAATCAGATCCAGGTTGGCCCAACAGGAATTGAGCGGCGTAATGTAAGTCCGCCCCGTCAGTTTCAATTTTCATTGAGATACCTGTTTTAGAGTAGAGGCTACTATTGTAACCGCCAAGATCGGAAAGGGACGCAAAGGGTTCAATGATAGAACATTCATTGTGATTTATCTTACCCACTGTCAAATTAGCGAAAGTGGCACAAAACATATCTTATACGGAAATAAATAATAACCTATGCCAGATAGAGTGGCACGATATTTACTACTGTTCCTGTTTTCAATGCTCATCATCTCCTGCAGCGGACCGGAGGGCAGTGGCGGAAATCTGCTTGAGCTTTCCTGGGAGGAGATTGAACAGGAAGCTCAGGATGGAGAACTGACGCTGATGATGTGGATGGGAGACCCGCTGATCAATGATTACATGAATGACTATGTAATTCCTGAAGTGAAAGAACGCTTCAATATCGACCTGGAGATCGTTAGCGGCCAGGGGACCCAGGTAGTGTCCACCCTGATGGCAGAGCTCGAGGGTAGCCGCCGGACCAGCCAGATTGATCAGATGTGGATCAACGGGGAGACCTTTTTCCAGCTCAAGGAGATTGATGCCCTGTTCGGACCGTTTACAGACAAACTGCCGAATGCTCAGTATGTGGATTTTGAGAATCCGTTTATTGGCAACGATTTCCAGCAGCCCGTCAATGGGTTTGAGGCGCCGTGGGGTAACGTACAGTTTACGGTGATTTATGATGAGGCCACCCTTCAGTCGCCCCCGCAAACCCCGGATGAATTTAAAAGCTGGGTTCGCGAAAACCCCGGAAAGTTTACCATTCCAACAGAATTTACCGGCATGACCCTGCTCAAGTCTTGGATGATCTCCCTTGCGGACGATCCGTCCGTTTTTCACGGCGATTTTAATGAAGAGGTCTACCGGGAATACAGCGGACAGCTATGGGATCACATAGAGGAGATGAAGCCCTATTTCTGGCGCGGTGGCGAAACGTTTCCAAACAGCTTGTCCCAGATCCATCAGCTCTTCTCGAGCGGTGAGATTGCCTTTACCATGAGCAATAACGACAGTGAGGTAGATAACAAAATTGCTGAGGGCCTGTTTCCTGAAAGCAGCCGCGCCTACGTGCCGGAATCAGGTACGATCCAGAATTCGCACTATATGGGGATACCGAAAAACTCAAGCAACAAAGCAGAAGCGATGGTGGTGATCAATTTCCTGATGTCGCCCGAAGCACAATTTGAAAAAATGAAGCCCGAGGTGTGGGGAGACGGAACCGTTTTGTCGATGGAAAAACTTCCGGACGAATGGCAGCAGCGGTTTGCAGATATCCCCGGCCGGGAACGCGCACCTGACAGAAACCAGATTCGCGAAAAAGCCCTGATGGAACCTGCACCGGAATATATGATTCGTATCTTTGAAGATTTCCGCAGCGAGATTGTAAATTAAAAACCCGGAACCTGCCAGAGTCCGTCAGGTCCTGGCAGAGTTCGCGAACCTTTGACATTTGTTTTTAAGACCTCCAAGGTTTGCGAAACCTTGGAGGTCTCTTCTTAACCAATTACCCGCTCAATGACCAAAAAGCTTCTCATCGCCCTGTTTGTTATTGGCTGCCTGGTGCCGCTCGGTCTGGCTATCGGGTATTCTGTTTTTTACAGCGTGGGACTTGCGGGGCTGCTCAGCAGCGGGTTCACATTTGATCACTGGATCACATTATTCGGGGGCGAGTTTTTGCAGTCGATTCTCTATTCCATTTGGGTGGCTGCGGCATCCACTCTGCTGGCTATGATCATCTCATTGACGCTGCTGTTTACCGCACGGAAGCTGTTCAGGTCCCGTAATCTTTACCGCGCACTTTTCCTGCCGCTTACCATTCCGCCGATTGTGCTGGCCTTTGTGATCTTTCAGCTCTACTCCGGCGCAGGCCTTTTTTCACGCCTGGCCTTTCAACTGGGCTTCATTTCCGAGATTCAACAGTTCCCCGCACTGGTTCAGGATCCATATGCCGTGGGAATTATCATGGCACACGTTTTCCTGGTGTTTCCTTTTTTCCTGCTTGTGCTTCTGAATCTTTATGAACATGAAAAACTGGATCAGATTGAGGCAGTGGCCTCATCACTCGGGGCGGGCAAGCGAACGATCCTCTTTCAGCTTCAGCTACCTGTGCTACTGCGCGGCATGTTTCCGCTGATTGCGCTCTACTTCATCTTCTTCATGGGAGCCTACGAAATTCCGCTTCTGCTTGGGCAATCCTCTCCACACATGATATCCGTTTTGATCCTGGAAAATCTGCAGCGGTATAACCTGGCAAACATCCCCGTGGCACACTCAATGGCGGTGTGGTATGCTGCTCTCTGTATCGGTACAATATCGTGGCTTTTCTCGCGATACAGGCGGAAGGTGGCACTATGAGCAAGCGACTTGTTGCCGGATTTATTCTTCTGAGTTTCATCATACCGTTTGGCCTGCTTCTTTATCTCAGTTTTTCAACGCAGTGGCACTATCCATCCATTGTTTCGCACCCGTTTACTACAGAGCAATGGGCGTGGTTTTTAACGGCAGGATCGGAGCTGCTGCAGAGTGCCGGGCTATCGGTGGTGCTGTCACTCTCCGTAAGTTTAGTGGCCACGACGGGCGGTTTTTTTGCCAGTCGGGCCATAGCTTATTATACGAAAAGTCGGTGGTGGCTGGTGTCGGCTTATTTTCCGTATGTAATTGCACCGGTTGTGTTTGCGGTGATGCTGAACTACTACTTTCTGCAGCTTAACCTCTCGGGAACCCTCCCGGGCGTGATGCTTGCCCAGCTCTTTATTACCTTTCCCTACGCGGTGATCTTTTTCTACGGGTTCTGGAACAGGAAAATCCGGGATCTTGAAAACCTTGTTTCCACGATGGGTGGGGATTTTAAAGTGGTTGTGGAGGATGCTATCCTGCCGTCGGCAAAAGGGTTGCTGGCAGTTTGTTTCTTTCAGTGCTACTTGATATCGTGGTTCGAATATGGGCTGACCCAGTTTATCGGCGTGGGCAAAGTGCAAACCCTGACCATTATGGTGTACCGGTACGTTAGCGAGGCAAACCCCTACCTGGCTGCGCTGGCGGGGGTACTGCTGGTTTTGCCGCCGTTGGTTCTGCTGTTTGTAAACCGGAAATTTTTACTTCAAAAAGTGTGGAGCGTGTAGATGATTGAAGTCAAAAACATCACCAAATCTTTCGATGATGAAAAAGTGCTTAAGGAGGTATCGTTTAGTTTTGAAGAGCACAAAACGCTTTCTATACTGGGGAAATCGGGCAGCGGAAAGACCACTCTTTTGAAGATTTTTGCCGGCCTGGAGAACAATTACAGCGGCCGGATCTGCGTAAATGGCCGGCAGATCGATCATTTAAAACCCAAAGACCGCGGAGTCGTTTACCTCTACCAGGAGCCGCTTCTGTTTCCGCACCTTACGGTGGAGGAAAACATTGGTTTTGGGCTCAGGATCCGGGATGAGAAAGCGGAGGTCATCAACGAAAAAACTTCGGAAATGGTGGGCCGGCTGCAGCTGAACGGCCAGGAGAAAAAGTATCCCGAACAGTTATCGGGCGGCCAAAAACAGAGGGTTGCTTTCGGCCGTGCGTTTATTATACATCCGAACGTACTTCTGCTGGACGAACCGTTCGCAAGCCTCGATCCGGAGACACGCCTGGAGATACAAAAACTGTTCGTCGAGATCTCACGGGCCGAAAAAATCACCACCCTTTTTGTTACGCATGATCTGAAAGAGGCTCTGATAACCGGCGATCGATTTGGGATGATGCAAAACGGGGCACTGAACCTCTTCGAAAGCCGCGAGTCATTTATCAATGATTCAGGAAGCGGTGTGCAGAACGAACTGAAATTTTGGAATGAACTGATTAAAACCAATGAAAAGTAAGAACGGAGTGTAATGGAATCATCAATTGCAGTAATTGTAGGAAGTGCGTTCGATGAAGCATTTGTTGATAAACTGAACCTGACGCCAAAAAATATTCGTACCGATTGGGGAGAAACTGTTCTGTACAGTTGTGACTTGAATACAAGCCATCCGGCATGGGTACTGCCGCGGCACGGATTTCCGCACCGGTTACTGCCCAACCAGATCAACTATCGGGCACAGGCCGCTGCACTTCGCCAGGTTGGCTGCGGCGCTCTTCTGATCAACAGCTCTGTTGGTGTGATGGATGCGGATTTGCCCATCTATAAACCGATGCTGGTCACCGACCTGATGATGCCCGAAAACCGGCTCCCTGATGGCTCCACCTGTACGATGTTCCCGGAACCGGCTGAAAACCAGGGACATCTGCTGATCAAAGAGGGCCTGTTTTCTACCACATTGAACCGCCAGGTTCTGGAGCGTCACCGGGAGCAGATGTATGATCCGGGAGGGGATATCATATTTGTGTATGCCGGCGGGCCGCGTGGTAAAACACCCGCAGAAAACCGAATGTGGGCGCAGCTGGGCGGACAGGTCAATTCCATGACGCTTGCTCCGGAAGTGGTGCTCTCCAACGAGCTTGAAATACCCTGTGCAGCCCTCGTCGTGGGGCACAAATACTCGGTTCCGGGTATCGAAACACCGGTCAGGGAGGGTATTGCAGAATCGCTTGTTCAGGCGCGGGAGGCCACCGAAAAGATCTTGATCGATTTTATGGAGCAAGGAGAACCTGTGCCGTTTGCAAATCAAATCTATCGCTATTAAATGGAGTTCGACCCGAACCAAATCATCCCGATTGCCGAGAAAAATGTGGGCGGCTTCAGTGCTTCAGGTGATCCGGTTCCTCTTTCCGGCGGAAACCTGAATCACATCTGGAGGGTACCGGGAACCTCTCATAATGTCATCGTAAAATATGCACCGCCCTACATTGCCGGTCAGCCCGATATCCCGCTGGACCCAATGCGCATCCATTTTGAAGCAAAAGCACTTCAGCAGTTTACTGACTGCAGCGCCCTGCATCAACTGAAATCAAACCAAATTAGCCCGCCTGAGCTGTATCATTTTGATGTAGAAAATCATCTGTTGATCATGGAAGATGTCGGCAAAGAGGGAGGACTGTTCAGCGGGGACCTGGATGAAATGCATATGAAACTGTCTGCTACACTTGGCGGGTTTATTGGAAATCTTCACCGCGAAACGGCCGGGAACTCATGGTTCAGAGAAAATTTCAATAATACCGGAATTCAGCAGACCCGGAAGCAGGTTCAATACGACGGGGTGGAAAACTTCCTGGTCAGTGCCGGGATTACACCGGATCAAAATGCAGTTGATCATGCCCGAAATCTTGGCGAGAGGCTGCTGACTCCTGGAAAATGTATGGTGATGGGAGACCTCTGGCCGCCCTCCCTGGTCATTCAGCAAGACCGGCTGCGCATCATAGACTGGGAATTTGCGCATTACGGCTACCCGTTACAGGATGTTGCCCATTTTGCCGCGCACTGCTTCATGTATCACAAGCGGTTTTCGGGAGAATTGGGCAGGAATTTTAAAACCGTGTGGCAGAATTTTCTATCGGGTTACAGAGAAGGTTGCGGCAAGCGGTTTGATGCCCTGCTAAGCCGGAAAGAAGTAGAATCGATGAACATTCATTTTGGAGCAGAAATCCTGATTCGTACAATTGGCACGTTTCAGGAAGGATATATTTTCGCAAATCATCAGGGCAATGGCGCGGAGGAGTTGATTGCCATTGCCGTGAATCGAATGCGAAACCCCGGCTGGTTTGCAGAGAACCCGGGTGATGACCTACTGTTTTGAAAGAATCTTTTCTTTCTCTACTCCCGTTTTTATGGAGTAGGCTTTCAGTACAATCTCCGCAATCTGTTCAAGAGAATAGGAGGAGGAATTTATAACAAGATCGTAGCTGAGCGGATTGTTGACATCTTCCTGGAAATTTCGCCGGATAAATTCAGTTCGTTCCCGGTCTTTTTCTTCGGTCATGCGTTCTACGTCCTGTTTATTCATACCGCTGCGTTTTGCATAGTCCGCAATCCGGTCGCGGAGCGGCGCAACCAATCGAATATGGACGGATTTTTTATTCTCACAAATGAAGTTGGCACCACGTCCTACAATAATACCGCGGCCGTGTTCTTCAATAGTGCGAACAACACGGATGAGTGAATGAAGATATTTTACGTTCGTGTGAACATTGCTGAGGTAGCTTGCTACCGTATCTTCAATGGCCTCTTTGCGGCGTTCATCCAGGGTTTCAATCATTTTTTGATCGCTGCCCAGTTCTTCTGAAATTCGTTGTAACAGTTTTTTATCCCATACGTCAAACCCGGTTTTATCACCCAGGTATTCTGCCAGGGCTGCACCCGGTGAGCCAAATTCCCTTGAAATGGTAATAGCGGGATATACTTCAGGTTCTTTTTTTGAGGATGCAGGCTGAGTATTGTGTCTGCTCCAGGCTCTTATTTGCTCTTCAACGATTTGCGGAACGGATTTGGCCATTTATCTCAGGTCTGTTGCTTAAAAAGGACGTTGATTTTATCTGTATAGAACTACAAAATAAGCCCGTCAGTGATAACGACAAAATTATGACGGATATTGATAAAAATTTTACAGGTGATTCTTTTGTGATGAAAATGCCTGTTTGATTCTAAAGCTTATGCTTTCTGTATAATTTAAATAATTTAAAATTAGGCTGTAAGACAAAGGGAATTATGGAAATGGAATCATTCGATCACATTATTTTAGGCACGGGGCAGGCAACGGGAACATTATTGGGTTCATTAATCCCATCGGGCGAAAAGATTGCTGTAATCGAGGGAGGAAAAATCGGAGGAAGCTGCGTGAATTATGGTTGTACCCCCACAAAGACAATGGTTGCCAGCGCGAAGGCAATTTACAAAGCAAAACAAGGAAGTCTTTACGGGTTTGATGCGGGAGAAGTAAGCGTGAACTACTCCAGGGTTAGAGAACGGATGAATGAAATCCGAAATGGATCGAGTAACGGTCTGGAAAGCTGGTTACGAAATTCGGAGAACGTAACCCTTATTAAAGAGTGGGGTGAATTTTCGGGCCCGAAAACTATCAGGGCGGGAAACCGGGAATTAAAAGGGGAGCACATATATATAAACACGGGCACAAAACCGTTTAAGCCGCCTATTAAAGGGATCGATGATGTTCCGTGGATGGACAGCGCCCGCCTGCTGGATCTCACTGAATTGCCGGCACATCTGCTCATTATTGGCGGGGGATATATTGGCGTGGAATTTGGGCAGGTTTACCGGAGGTTTGGTTCTGAGGTAACGATTTTGCAGCGGGGAGATCAGCTGATGCCTCGGGAAGATAAAGATATTGCCGATGCTGTCCGGGATATTCTCACTGATGAGGGTGTGAAGGTTCACTTACATGCGAATGCAGCAGAGGTAAACAGGGAAGGCGAGCGTGTTGAAGTCACTTTGGATGATGGTGAGACTATACACGGGACTCATCTACTTGTAGCTGCCGGACGACGACCCAATTCCGACACTATCAACCCGGATGCTGCAGGGTTGAGCCTGGATAAACGGGGCTTTATTCAGGTTGATGATTATTGCCGGACCGGCACTCCAGGGATATTTGCGGTAGGAGATGTAAATGGTGAGGGCGCGTTTACCCATACCTCAGTGAATGACGGGGAAATAGTACTTGATTACCTCAACGGGGGAGACCGCAAAATTTCAGGTCGAACCACAGTTTATGCATTGTTTTTGGATCCGCCGCTGGGTCGTGTCGGGATGACAGAAAAAGAGGCGTTAGATGCTGGTAAAAAAGTGCTGAAGGCAACCCGTCCCATGAGCAAAATCAGCCGGGCTAAGGAGATGGGTGAAACCAAAGGGTTCGCCAAACTGCTGGTAGATGCAGAAACAGATAAGATCCTTGGCGCAGCGGTTCTCGGGCCCGGCGGAGATGAAATCATAAATATGTTTGCGACCATAATGCATGGTGATATTACCTGCAAAGAGTACAGGAAAGTGGTGCTGGTTCATCCAACCGTGTCGGAGTTGATGCCCTGGGTGCTGGATGGATTGAAGCCTGTTGATAAGTAAATGGCAGATAAGAATGCCAATGATGGTTCATACATGATGACCATCAGGTTCATTTACCTGTTATGCTTTATTCTATCTTTTTGATAAATGATGGGTTGGGCGATACTTCTTTACTTTAGCCCGAAACAAACACAAAGGGCTCTGCCCCGAATATTAATCGTTATTCGATTCTTATCAGAAGGGTGGTAGAAAGCAGGGCGAAAACCGCAAAATTCTGCATATTGGAAAATAGAATACCCCGATCTGCCTGTAGTTTTTGCTAAACTACCCAATCGATGACTGTTTTGGGTGTGTTTAGAAAACATTGTGTTGATATATCTAACGCTTATTAAGACTAATAATAAATCCAGATGAACATATTAAATTCATAGTTCAACAACATCAGTTGAGTACATTATTCTAAACAAGTTTTAAACAAGCTTGCATTATGAATATGCGTAAAGTCATACTACTTCTTTGTTCAATATTTCTGCTTCTTTTTTCTCATTTGCAAGCACAGGAGAATAAAATAACGGTTCGGGAAGCACTCGAGATGGCTTTTCAAAACAACCCTGAACTGAACCGGGCCGCTGACCAGATTGATATTGAGAGATCACTTCGCGGTTCGGCTCTGGGACTTAAATCGCCGGAACTTTACTACTACAGAGAAGGAATTGAGGATGATCTCTTCAGCGAACAGAGCTGGGGTATCTCCCAATCGATCGCATTTCCTCTTACCGGGTATTATCAAAGAAGAAAAGTTTCTGCAGATATTGAAGCGGCTCAAATGCAGTTAGAAGCTGTGGAGACGGACGTGAGGGCAGATGTAAAGCTTGCTTATACTGAGCTTGCCTATGCTATAAAAAAAATCGAGCTGTTTGAAAGGGAGGCGGAACTTGCAGAGGAGCTTCGGCAAACAGCAGAGATCAGACTCGAGGAGGGAGAATCGACCGAGCTGGATCTCATTCAGGCAGAAATACAGTTAACGCAATCTCAAAACGCATTAAGGGAAGCAGAGAAACTCAGAAATGATGCCCGGTATGCGTTATTCAGCATCATTGGCCTGGATCCGGATGAACAGATGTACGGCATCACCTACCCGGATACACTCGCTTTTATAGATGTGACTATTCGCCAGGATGAGATTATGAGCCGGCTTGATCAACATCCTGAGGTTTTGAGCAGTGAACGTAATGTTGAAGCCTCATCGAGAGCTATAAGCGCTGCAAAAAGTGAATTTCTTCCGAACATACGGTTTGATTATTACCGGCAGGATTTTGGCAACGGGTACGATTTTAACGGCTTTGAAGTAGGAGTTTCTGTTCCTCTTTGGTTTGGACTGAATGAGGGGAAGAAGGTTCAGCGGGCAAAGGCAGCCCGGAGCCAGGCAGAGTGGAGGCTGAGAGAAAAAAATCTCTCTGTTAAAGAGAATGCAGAAAAAGCATGGCATGGGTACGAAGCCAGCCGGCAGAAAATCCAGTCGCACATGGATGTGATTGAGTCCAGATCAGCCACATTGCTGGAGTTAACACGGGAAGGATACCGCATGGGTGAACTCGATCTTTTGCGATTACTTGAGGCACAGCGCACCTATTTACAGGGGCAGCAAATGTTTTATCAAACCCTGAAAGATTACTACGTGCAGCTGATTGAACTGGAGCGCTACCTCCCAAACGAAATTGTGTTTACAGATTGACAAATAAATCAGAAAGAGGCCTTATGCATCGTCTAATACCACTTTTACTACTTTTAGCTGCTGCATTAATTTCCTGTTCCGAATCTCAGGATCGGGTAACTGTTAGTGAAGTATCCACTCCCCCCTCAGTTCAGGGCGAACAGGATGCAGAATCCCGTTTTGTTACATTGAGTGAACAGCAGTCATCCGATCTTTCAATAGAAACTACGGTCGTTGAAAGAAAAAACACTGAGTTTCCCGTTATTGTATCAGGTTCGGTTGCAGCTGCACCTGAGCACGTGGCATTTATAAGTACCCCGGTGAGCGGCAGGATAACGAAGATTTTTGCTCACGAAGGGGAGGAAGTGAAAAAAGGAGAGCCTTTGCTGGAAATGGAGAGCCTTGAGTATGCTGAGCTGGCAGCGAACTATATGGAAGCGCGGGCCGAAAAATCATATCTGGAACAGCAGGTTAACCGCCTGTCGTCACTGGTAGAGCAGAGAATCAGCCCGCAAAGTTCACTTGATCGTGCACAGGCTGACCTGAGCAGGGCGGATGCAAGAATCCGGGCATCGCGGGCACGGTTGCAGGCTATTGGTATTGATGATGAAACAATTAGCAGCTGGAGCAGGGATTCAGAAAGTGAAAAAGCCATCCTTACTATGTATGCAACCATTGACGGTAAAATAAATCAACATCTGATTGATTTGGGACAGGCCGTAAACGCAAATGACATGTTGATGGACCTGGTAAACAACGAGCAGGTTTTGGTGCGCGGTTTTGTGGACCCGGATGATATCCCATTTCTGAAACCCGGGGCAAAGGCTGTTGTATCTCAGAGAATGAACAGACAGGATGGTGCAGGAAGCCACTCTTTGGAAACAGAAATCACAACGATCCAGCCGGGACTGGATCAGGAGAACCGGTCTATCGTTGTGAATTCTCATCTTAAAACTGAAAATCAGTGGCCTGTAATTGGTCAAAGCGTCCGGATTGAATACACTGCCACTACGCCCGGTGACGCGATTTCTGTGCCGATGTCTGCCGTACAGTACGAAGGGCAGCATGCAACGGTATTTGTGAAAGTGAGCGATCTGCAGTACGAAATTCGCTCTGTCAGCATTGAGCGGATTCTCCAGGAGTCTGCAATCGTAAGCTCCGGGTTGGAAGACGGTGAAGAGGTGGCTGTGTCCCAGGTTTTTAGTTTAAAAGCACTGGGTAAATTTGAAGAATTCGCGGAGGACTAACCCATGCTAAAAGGCATTATTGATTTTAGTCTTAAACAAAAGTTCGTAGCCCTCTCTCTGGTGGTTCTGATGGCATTTGGCGGTGTCCGGGCAATGATGGAAATTCCCATTAATTCTCTGCCGGATGTTACGCCAGAACAGGCGCTTGTAATCACCAAAGCCGGGAGATATTCTCCGTATGATGTGGAGCGCCTGGTAAGTTATCCCATAGAAACCGCGATGAACGGGCTGCCGGACGTGAAGGAGGTCCGTTCCATTTCACAGTTCGGATTATCAGCCGTGACCATTGAGTTTGAAGAGGGAACGGATACCTATTTCGCACGTCAGCTTGTGAGCCAGAGAGTACAGAGCATAGCCGATGAGCTGCCGGATGGGGTGGATACTCCACAGCTTGGCCCTATATCCACAGCAATGGGAGAGATTGTTCAGTATGTTGTAAAAGGAGAGGGGTATTCGCTTACGGAACTCAGAACTATGCAGGACTGGATTGTAGCACCCCAGCTTAAAACTGTTCAGGGGGTTACGGAGATCAACTCTTTTGGCGGATTTGTGAAACAGTATGCCGTGCATATACAGCCGGAAAAATTGCGAACTTTCGGTGTAGGGTTAAACGAGGTTGTGGAGGCCATATCAAACAATAATAGTGTATCGGGCGGGAACTTTCTTGAACACAACAGGGAACAGTACATTATCCGCGGTTTTGGGCAGATAGCACGGTCCGAGGATATTGAGAATATTGTTGTGGCCAATACGGGAGACAGGCCTGTTTATATCCGGGACCTGGCTGATGTAACTCTTGGAAGACAGCTTCGGCAGGGTGCGGTAACGCAGGATGGCAATGGGGAGGTGGTTACCGGTATTGTGATGATGCTGAAAGGCGGCAATGGACGGGAAGTGATTCAGGATATCGATGAGCGTATTGATGAGGTGAATAAGAGTTTACCCGAGAACGTCAGCATCGAAAAATTTTATGATCAGGCGGATCTTGTAGACCGAACTACCGGCACCATCACCACAAACCTGGTGGAAGGGGGCTTTTTTGTGATTGTCGTGCTGCTGCTTCTGCTGGGTGAAATCTCCGGAGCGCTGATTGTTGCATCAGTGATCCCGCTATCGATGCTTTTTGCATTTATTGGGATGAGTGAGATCGGGCTTGCTGCAAATTTAATGAGCCTGGGAGCCATCGACTTTGGCATGGTAGTAGATGGATCGGTCGTGATGGTTGAAAATGTGGTTCATCGTCTGCATCAGGACGGTGGAAAGCACAGAAGGATTGATGTGATCAGAAAAGCAGCGCACCAGGTGGCGCGACCCATTTTCTTCGGAGTGTTAATTATTCTGATGGTGTATGTGCCAATTATGACATTCTCCGGAATGGAAGGTATTCTATTCAGGCCTATGGCTATCACAGTAGCGACGGCTGTATTTGGATCGCTGATTCTCGCCCTTGTTTACGTTCCTGCAATGACGGCCATTGTGTTCAGAAAAGGAGTGAAAGTTCGTAAAAATTATATTATCAACTGGCTTAAACCACGCTACCAGGCTTTTTTGGAGAAAAGTCTGGATCATAAAGGTATTACCGTTAGCGCAGCTGCTGTTGTGTTTGTTATTTCACTGGTCATGCTTCCGTTTTTAGGTACCGAGTTTCTGCCCGAGCTTGATGAAGGGTCCATCCTGGTTGAGCAGATTCGCATGCCATCGGTTACTCTGGATGAGTCGGTAGAAAATGCAGACTGGCTGGCAGGTGAGCTAATGGCGAATATTCCTGAAATTAAAACGGTGGTTCCTAAAACCGGCCGTTCTGATCTCGCTAACGACTGGATGGGCGTTCATCAAACAGATGTTTGGGTCGTCTTAAAACCGACCGATGAATGGCGTGATGGTGTTACAAAACCCGATATCATAGAGATGATCCGTCCCTATCTGGAAACGGAGCCCGGACTGTCTTACAATTTCACCCAGCCCATTGCGATGCGTGTGGATGAGCTTACCAGCGGCGTGAAATCTGATATTGCTGTAAAAGTGTTTGGTGAAGATCTGGATGTGCTGAATCAGGTCGGTGAAGATGTGGCAGGAATTCTGGGTGACTTGCCGGGTACAGATAACTTTTTGCTCGAACAGTCAGTGGGGCAGCCTTACCTCAACATTGAAATTGATCGGGAGGCGGTGGCCTCTTACGGTCTGAATGTAAATAATGTGCAGCAAGTGGTGGAAACCGGTATTGGAGGATCTGTTATCGGAGAAGTATTTGAAGGGCAGAGGCGGTTTGATATTGTTGTCCGCTACCCCGAAGAGATGCGAAATTCCTTCGCTGAAATCATGGAAGTTCCCGTTCAGCTTCCCGATGGCGGTTTTATTCCGCTTAAACGGGTGGCTAATATTCGTGCAGAAGAGGGGCCGCGGGAAATTGCACGTGAAAACAACTGGAGGCGGGTTATTGTGGGTATCAACATCAGCGATATTGATATTGGTACCTATGTTTCAAATTTACAGGCTGCCGTGGATGAAAATGTAGATATTCCTCCGGGATATTTTCTGCAATACGGAGGAGCTTTTGAGGATCAGCAGAGAGCTATGCAGCATCTTTATGTGGTCGTACCGCTATCACTGCTCATCATCATCGGGTTACTATATCTGATGTTTGGTTACATCCGCTTTGCATTTTTGATCTTTCTGAATCTGCCGCTTGCCCTGTCGGGTGGAATATTTATCCTTTGGATGCGTGGAATGTATTTATCAATATCTGCAAGTATCGGGTTTGTTGCTCTGTTTGGTGTAGCTGTTTTAAATGGAATTGTACTTGTTTCTCACCTCAATGAACTTCGTCAATCCGGGCATTCTTTGAGAGAATCCGTTTTGGAAGGTGCCGCTGACAGGCTGCGTCCGGTGTTGATGACGGCTCTTGTGGCAAGCCTTGGATTTATTCCTATGGCGTTTAATACCGGCCCGGGATCTGAAGTTCAGCGACCACTTGCATCGGTTGTGATTGGCGGCCTGATCACGGCAACTTTGCTCACACTTCTTGTTCTGCCAACCGTTTATCACTGGATGGAACGCAAAAGAAAAGTGCCCGCTGCCGTGGATGCTAAAACACTTTTTAGCAGTGAAGATACATCGGATGAAAGTTCAGAAGAATTACCTGCATCCGATTAACATAAAACCAAGAGATACTATGGATTCCGTTCACATACATTTGGTGGTCAATCATATACCGGTCATTTTGGTGGCTTCATCCTTTATTTTGCTGTTTATTTCAGTATTCAATAAGAAGCCGGATTATCGAAAGATAGCTTTTGCAGGTTTTTTGATCGCAGCCGTATTTTCTCTTGTTGCGTTTGAGTCGGGAGAAAATGCAGAAGATATTGTTGAAGAGATCGCGGGAGTTTCTCATGATGTTATCGAAAATCATGAACACGCCGCTGAGACAGCCCGCTGGATGATGATCGTTCTGGGAGTTGCCGGATTGGCGGGCTTAACATTCTTCCGGGATGATAAAAAGAAAGGATTTCAGCTGTTTTTGTATTCCAGCATATTGATAAGTATCCTCGCCATCGGTTACCTGATTTATACCGGATATCTGGGCGGGTTAATCCGTCACACAGAACTGGTTTCTGGCCTTATCTGACGGAATGTGCTCTTTCATATTTCTGTTGAACAGTACATGAAAAACTTTAATAGCTATCGTGTTTTCAAACGAAATCAAAACGAACCCAACCCGGATGGAGAATATGTTCTCTACTGGATGCAGATCAACCGGCGCTTTCACTACAATTTTGCGCTGGAATATGCCGTTGGATGGGCCAACAAGCTGAACAAACCGCTCCTGATTCTGGAGGCCTTTTCCTGCGATTATCCCTGGGCAACCGACCGCTCTCATACCTTTATGATGCAGGGAATGAAAGAGCAGCTGGAGTACGCAGAACAACACAACCTGAACTATGTGTCGTTTGTAGAGGAGAAGCCGGATCAGTACGAGACGTTATTAAAAAATCTTGCCTCAAACGCTTCTGTTCTGGTGACTGATGAATACCCGGTATTTATTATGCGGAAGAGAAACGAGCAATATCCAAAAGAGATGGGGATTCCATATATCCCTGTGGACAGCAACGGGCTGATCCCGCTGGGCCTGACCGACAAAGATCCGTACAGCGCCTATTTCTTTCGCAAGATTATGCAGAAGAATTTTATTGAGGCGTATACGAACCCTCCTAAACAAAATCCGCTGGATGAACTGGAAAACAGGCGGCATATTGATCTGCCTGAAGAATTCTTTGAAAACATTCCTGATGGTGAAGATGCATTAAATGACATATCCGGGTTCATATCAAAACTGGATATCGATCATTCGGTAAAACCGATCGACTGGCAGGGAGGACGGTCTGCCGCCCTGGGAATGATGGGGCACTTTATTAAAGATGGCCTGAAGGTCTATGATGAGAAACGCAACGATCCTGATGAAATGAAAACCAGCCAGCTTAGTCCGTGGCTGCACTTTGGAAAGATCTCTGAATACGAAATTGTGAAAGCTGTTTTGGAGCATCAGCCAACAGGCTGGGACCTGGATAAAATCACGTTTAACAAAGGATCAACAGGCGGTTTTTTCAACGGAGATCCAAATGTGGATGGATTCCTGGACGAGGTGATTACCTGGCGGGAAGTGGGATTTCACTTTGCCCATCACCGGCCCGATTATGACCAGATTGAAAGTCTGCCCAACTGGGTTCAAAAAACGATGGACGAGCACCGGGATGACCCGAGAGAGTGGATCTACAGCTACGATGAGCTTAAGAATTCGCAAACACATGATGAGATCTGGAATGCGGCACAGACACAACTTCGTGAAGATGGAATCATCCACAACTATCTGCGGATGTTATGGGGCAAGAAGGTGATTGAATGGACGCCTGATTACAGAACGGCTCTCCAATATCTGATCGATCTCAATAACACCTACGCCATCGACGGTCGCGATCCCAACAGCTACTCGGGAATTTTTTGGTGCTTCGGACGATTTGACCGCGCCTGGCAGGAGAGGCCGATCTATGGAAAACTTCGGTATATGACCAGCGAGAGTACACGCAGAAAAGTAAAGCTGAAACAGTATTTAGACAAATACGGAAATCAAAAGTCGATGCTTTAAATTATCGTTTAAATATACGATAATCACTAATTATCGTTTAATAAGGCGATAATAGTCTTTTCTACCTCAAAATATCGTTAAAATAAACGATAACTTTGAATTATCGTTAAAAAAGGCGATATTAATGTATGGTAGCAACACTAACGGGTGATATCGTCCAGTCGCAAAGCATAGAAGATCCGTCTATTTGGATGGGGCCTCTTAAAAAATGGTTCCAAACTTTAGGAGAAACCCCAAGAGATTGGCAGGTATATCGCGGAGACAGTTTCCAGATAGAAGTAGAAACGCTGGATTCCTTGCGTGTAGCAATAGTGACGAAATCAATTATCAAGAAATTAAATCGCAAAAAACTTGATGTAAGAATAGCGATAGGAATTGGCGAAAAAGGATACAAGGAAGAATATGTCAGTGAATCGGGGGGTGATGCTTTTGTGTATTCAGGAACACTGCTGGATGAACTGAAAGATGATAATATACATCTGGGAATTCGATCGCCCTGGCAGAATATAAACGATGAGTTTAATATGATGTTGAAGCTTGCCCTCGTGATTATGAATTCCTGGACAAGTAAAACAGCAGAAGTATCAGAACTCTTATTTAGTATTCCCGGGATTACACAGGTAGAAATAGCAAATAAACTGGAGATTGCACAGTCTACGGTCAATGAACGGATAAAACGGGGGGCTGTTCATGAGATTATTGAGTTAGAGCGATATTACAGAAAAAAGTTAAAATCGATAACTATTTGAAAATTACTCGGGCGTGGTACTTACAAAATTAATTCTGGCACATCTGATAGGTGATTTTTTTCTGCAGCCAGGTAGCTGGATTGAAAATAAGAAAGAGAAAAAATGGAGATCACCCTTCCTGTGGGTACATTCAATCATTCATTTCTTGTTAATTCTGATTGTATTTTGGGAGTATTCAGTATGGCCTGTAGCACTGATGATTGCCGGCTCTCATCTGATTATAGACGGATTAAAATTATCTCTGCAAAGTACCGACACACAGTTGCGCTGGTTTATAACAGACCAGCTTGCTCACCTATGCGTTATATTGTTGGCTTGGTTGTTCTTCTGGGAAAGTTCATTGATCAGCATACAGCCAGATGCAATATGGATAATGTTGACCGGTGTTCTGTTTCTCACATTTCCAACGGCCGTTATCATGCAGAGGTTTCTACAACAATGGAGCCACCAATTTGAAACAGATGATGATGGCACACTTCGGGGTGCAGGGACTTATATTGGTATTTTTGAACGCATGTTCATCATAATCGCAATTTTTACATCAAACCTCTCGGTGATAGGGTTTTTGCTTGCCGCCAAAAGTGTATTCAGATTTGGTGACCTGACCCGGTCTGAGGACAGAAAACTCACAGAGTATATTTTGATTGGAACACTACTGAGTTTTTTAATTGCAATTCTAACCGGATTGATAATGCTTTGGGGGATTGAGCAAGTGTCTATGTAAAGGCTGGAGTACGTTCTACAAGGTTTTAATGAGCTCTTTCACAAGCTTTGCGAAATCATCTTTGCGGCTTTCAGCAGCAGCTTTTACATGGTCGTGATCCAGCTTACCTGAAACTACGCCTGTTGCCATATTTGTGACCATGGATACCGCTACGGTTTTTATATTAAGCCGCGATGCTTCAATCAATTCCGGGGCAGTACTCATCCCAACAACATCGGCCCCGAGAATCCTAAATGCACGGATCTCAGCTTTCGTTTCGTATGTTGGTCCTTTTGCAAACAGGTAGGTTCCTCTCTGAACTTCAAGTCCGGTGGCTGCCGCAATTTCACGGGCTTTATCTGCATACTTATACAGATTATACCTGAACCGGGCCGAGGGGCCTGCCGATACAGATTCCGGCAGCCGAAACACATCATCAATCACCATCAAATCACCAACTTTAAACCCGGTGTTGATGGCTCCGGCTGCATTTGAAATAATCAGTTTTTCCGCATCAAACGCTTTTGCAAGATGAACTGGCAGTACCGTTCTTGAGAATGGATGACCTTCATAGTGGTGAAATCTGCCTGAAAAAGCCAGGACGCTAAACCCATCTGCTTTACCGTGAATCAACTCCCCTGA
Organism: Balneolaceae bacterium; assembly: GCA_041686215.1. Lineage (GTDB taxonomy): Bacteria > Bacteroidota > Rhodothermia > Balneolales > Balneolaceae > SW132. The sequence goes on from JAWLEH010000032.1 coordinate 25,035, forward strand.
ATGTCCTTTTACTGATGTTTGTGGAAAGCCGGGGATCTCGTGATAAGATAAGGAACGGGCATCATCAATTTCCGATGAAAAACTACCCAGTCCTGATCCCAGGATAACGGCGGCGTTTATTTGATCCGGAAACCCGTTCTCTTTCAGGTGATCGGCGATTGCTAAAACATTATCAGGGAGTGTCATGAGGTAATGTTTTCTATTTTATAGCCTTTCTTTTCGTCGTAGTTGGTCAGCCTGAAAAGGGGGTGGTCGGTTTCATGGTAGGCCATGATGATATGCCCCTCGTTCCATGAGAGTTCCTGGATTTCCTGCCGCATTTTCATACTTTGTTTGGGTTCGAAATCATACTTCGCGGCGTAATTCCGGTTGATGGCTCCCCGTGTTCCAATTACGTCACCGGCCATCACATATTTATCGTCACCGTTTTCATAATAAAGGGCCTGGTGATGTTCCGTATGCCCGCCGATGGTTTTAACCCGAATGTTTGCAATGGGGGAGGAGTCGCCTCCTGGTAAAAACTCCAGGTTTGCGTGACTGTCAATAAAATGGAAGAAATCTTTTTTTCTTTCGTCCTGGTCTTCAATTGACCCCGTTAATTTTTTCCAGCCTCCCTCAGAAACCCAAACGGTTGCATCCGGAAATGTGAGTTCCCAGTAGCCGTTTTTCTGGTGTGCGAGTCCGCCCATGTGATCAAAATGGAGGTGACTGAGAAAGACATCGGTGATCTCAAAATCAGAAACTGACTGCTCTTCAAGATTCTCAAGAATGGTATCGATGCTTGTATCTTGCCCCAACAAATCACCAAGGCCTGCATCAAAAAGTATATTTCTCTCATCATCCTTAATCAGGAACGGGTTGATGGAGAGTTTCAGAGCGTTTTTGTTGGGCGGATCGCCTTTATCGATTCGCCGAAAAACTTTGTCAATAGCAACTGAAAATGTTCCTTCGTAAAGAGGAGTTACTTGAGCCATAGATTGTTGTGGTATTCGATAAGGAGAGGAAATTTATCGTTTTTTATCTTCATATTTGTCGTACGCCTCAATGATATCGCGTACAAGCTTGTGTCGCACTACGTCATCCTGGTTGAGGTAAACAAAGGAAATTCCATCCACATCCTTCAGGATTTTTTGAATTACAATCAGCCCGGACTCCTGTCGTTTCGGGAGATCTGTTTGCGTAACGTCTCCGGTAATGATTGCCCGGCTGTTATACCCGATGCGGGTTAAAAACATCTTCATCTGGGTATTGGTTGCGTTTTGTGCTTCATCCAGGATTACAAATGCGTTGTTGAGCGTTCGGCCGCGCATGTAGGCCAGCGGGGCAATTTCAATCACATTCTTCGCAAGCTGAAATTCCAGTTTGTCGTACTCAATCATCTCTTCAAGTGCGTCGTACAGTGGCCGAAGATAGGGATCGATTTTTTCTTTGAGGTCTCCGGGCAGAAATCCAAGGTTTTCTCCTGCTTCAACTGCCGGACGGGCAAGGATGATTCGCTTCACTTTGCGCTGCTTAAGTGCACGTACAGCAAGAGCTACGGAAGTATACGTTTTACCGGTTCCCGCCGGTCCGATTGCGAAAAGAATGTCATTATTTTCCGAGGCTTTAACAATATTTAGCTGTCCTGGCGTTTTTGCGGCAATTGCGTCGCCGGTGTAGGTATGGAGTATGATATCTCCCGTATCCTGGTCGAACGGTTGTCGGGAGTCGGCGGGTTTTCCTTCCACTTTTTCTGCCAGGGCCAGCAGAGTTGATATATCCTGAGATGAGAGTTGATTGCCGCGTTTAACCATCGAGATCATTTCACGGATAATATCCGCGAGATCTTCCACATCCTCTTCGGGCCCTTTCAGCTTAATCTGGCTGCCGCGGGCCGTTATCGTTGTGTCAGGAAATGCTTTCTCCAGCTGCGACAGGTTTTTATCCTCAAAACCAAGAACTACCAGCGGGTCGGCATTTTTTATCTGTATGGTTTTATTGAGGTCTTTCTCGTTTTTTTCGATAGGTGTAGGTATGAAATGAAATTTAGAATACTGTGGAAATGTCAGCTTGACGGAATAGTCCGGTGATCTTCAATAGTACGGAGTTAAAAATGAATTCTGACTCCCTGACGAAGTCCGGTACAAAATAAGCAGATTATCAGTCATATTAAACCATATCGGCTCTGCCGGCATTCATTTTATTTCTGAGGTTTGATATGGCTTTTTCAGTATCATTTTTTCTGAAAACACTGCTCCCTGCTACCAGCACATCGGTGCCTTTGCGGATCAATTTCTTAGCGTTATTTGCGTCAACACCGCCATCAACCTCAATCATATAGGTATGGTTAAGTTGTTTCCTGATGGCATCCAGTTTATAGATTCGTTTGTAGGAAGA
>JAWLEH010000032.1:27510-30253 GCA_041686215.1 Balneolaceae bacterium
AGCGTTATTTGCGTCAACACCGCCATCAACCTCAATCATATAGGTATGGTTAAGTTGTTTCCTGATGGCATCCAGTTTATAGATTCGTTTGTAGGAAGATTCGATAAATGACTGACCGCCAAACCCCGGGTTAACGCTCATGACCAGCACCATATCAATTTGATCAAGTACAGGCAGAAGAAGATCAACGGAAGTGGCCGGGTTGATGGCAACCCCTGCACGGCAATTGTTCGAGTGAATATGCTGAATGGTACTATGCAGGTGAGGGCAGGTTTCGTAGTGCACGGTAATCATGTTGGCACCGGCATCGGAAAAGTTCGCAATATAACGGTCGGGTTCCTCAATCATCAGGTGAACATCCAGGAACATGTCGTCTCCGGCCGCTCTCCGAATCGCCTCTACTACAAAGGGTCCGTAGCTGATATTCGGCACAAAATGGCCATCCATGATATCACAGTGCAACCAGTTGATGTTTGATTTTTTGCACAGGGAAATCTCTTCACCCAGCCTGGTAAAATCGGCTGCAAGCAGCGAAGGGGCTAAAACCGGAGAGTTATATGCCATAAGTTCTTTTGATCAGTTAATTGTTATTGTCTGTTCCTGTTGTGTCGCGAAGTGAATCGGTGGTATCGGGCGCTGCCATTGTGGTATCAGCACCAACTGCCCCGGATTCTGACTCTTCCTGAACATCGAAGCGTTCTGCAACCACCAGCCTTAGTTCTTCTCCTTCCGTCAGTTCCTCAGCTTCGGGTGAAAAGGAGAGTACCGTATTGGGTTCCTCCTCCCGACTGGGTTGAAACCGTATTTCACCCACACGCAGCCCGGCCTGGCGTATTTGCTGCTGCGCTCTCGAAAGTGAAAGCCCGGTAATTTCCGGCACCTCAACAGTACGATCGCCAAGTCCGTCGCTAATGATCAGATTAATGGTTTCTCCCCGGTCTACGGTATCACCGGGTGCAAGAGACTGACGCAGCACAGTGTTTCGAAACCGGTTTGATTCGTAACTGATTGTGCCAAGATTGAACCCATAATTTTCAAGCTGTATCCGCGCATTACGCAGTGAAAGGTCTACAACCTTCGGAACAACTGCTTTCGGCTTAACTTCTGTATTTACGGTAAGATATACCTTTCGGTTTGGCTTTACGAGCTGCAGTGGGTTTGGGGATTGATCAATAATATAGTTGGCCGGGTACGAAGCATTTGCGCGCCTGTCTGCCACTTCATACCGAAGGCCGTAATCCGTTAGCAGAACTTCAGCTTCCTCAAGTGATCTCTTTGTAAGATCGGGTACTGTAACGCCTTCATTATAATTTGTGTATTCGGGCATAATGATGAAATTCAAAATCACACCAATAAGGATTCCGATAAGCAGAAAACTGCCCGTAAAAATATAGAACCAGCGATTCGTAAATAGTTTTTTTAACCAGTCCATAAAGTACATTAACGTGTTTCAGGTTTCAGAATTGGATTTTCAACTGAAGGTATTTTGCAGGTGCCATACTTGTAGTTGCCTGTATACGGTTTTGTTTCAGTTTGTAGGTAAAAAAGCTGTCGAACGCGGAAACCACATGGTTTGCAATCAGCATCAGCCTGAAGTTCTTGGCAGTTCGGAAGTTGTTGTTGAAGCTGTCGGCCAGGGATGCACCTTCAAAGAACATTGGGCTGGCAAAACTGCCATCCTGCGAAATAAGATACGGACTTGTATCCCTGTTTTCATGGAAACTGAAATAATCCTGCCAGCCGGCCTGGAACTGGAAGTATTTTGAGATGAGCTCATAATATTGCTGAGAGCCATATGCCGGCAGTATGTGAGAAAAATTGGTGTTTGTAACAGCATCCGGTGATACAAACCGGGTAATTCTTTCCACGTCCCGTAGAGTGCCGATATCAATATTGTTCCAGTCGGTGTTGGTATCAAATGCAGGCTCCAGGCCATCTACCATTTGGCGCAGCTCTTCAAGCTCAGGATTTTCAAGGTTATTTACATCATGATAATCCACCAGCCATTGTGCATACTGGGTAACACTCCAGTTTTCGTCTGCATATGATTCGTACCTGCGCTGGCCGCTTTCGCCGCGGTTGTCATATTCAAATATTACATAGACTGCAGCTATTTCGAGTGCCGCATACAGCCCGCCTCTGACCCAGTTTTTATTCACAAATTGTCCGCTTCCCGGCAAAATAGCCGAAGAAAGAAAGCCGAGACCGGGGTTTTCGGTGTAAAGTTTTTGAGCCTTATTATCATACACACCAGAGGTTTGTGCTCTCAGCATCACAGGGGTAACAAGGTGCGATTGACTTATCTCACGTTCGTTTTGCTGAAGAACTACAGGAGAAACAATATCTTGTTGTTGGTTACTCACTTGCCCGTCAGTTTCTTGTGCCGCTGCAAATACCGGGAAAAGGATGATAGAAAATAAGACCCAATGTTTTTTCATAACAGGTCAAAATCAAATGTTAATCCAAAATAGAACAAGAATTCCCGCCCGTATGATACTTTATTGCTTCCGGTTTCGGTAATGAAATCATCTGGAAAACGTACATCAAAGCGATTCATTCCATAGGATCCATTCACAAAAAACTTCATTGGGAAAAGGTAGTAGCTGTTAAAAGCAAAACGGAGTTCTGTGCCGACTCCCGATTTTAAATTCTTTCCGATATCGAGCGGTCCACCCCAGCCGTTGCCTGTTTCTGCGTAAAAATGGGCAAAAACTTTATCCAGTGTGTAGGCACCGGCTTGTTT
>JAWLEH010000033.1:0-3279 GCA_041686215.1 Balneolaceae bacterium
CTTTAATAGTGTTGCCAGACGGGTTCATTTTACCGGCAGGATCAAGTAAATTATTTCTGTGAGTAAGAACTTATGAGCCGCAGTTATCGTACATTACATGTGCTGTTTTACTTTAATAATCTTTAGCTGAAACACTTGTTTATATAGTATTTACCTGACAAATGTTGGGAGGGACAATGTCTGAAAATGGATCTAAAGTATTAATAATCGGGTTCGTATGGCCTGAGCCCGGTTCATCAGCAGCCGGCAAACGGATGGTGCAGTTAATCGATACGTTTGTATATGAAGGCTGTGACATAACTTTTGTGAGTACGGCCCGAATGAATGAACGGTCGGAAAATCTGACTGAAAAAGGGATTTCCTGCAGGTCGGTAAAAGTGAATGACGAGAGTTTCGATCACTTTATACGAAAGCTTAATCCCGAAATTGTTCTGTTCGATCGGTTTATGACTGAGGAGCAGTTTGGATGGAGAGTTCAAACCACGTGCCCGGATGCACTACGTATTCTTGATACAGAAGACCTTCACTTTTTACGATATGCAAGGGAACGGGCATTTAAAGAGGGGAGGGACCGCATCCAGGATTACCTGGTATCGGATATAGCAAAGAGAGAAATTGCATCTATCTACCGGAGTGATTTATCCCTGATCATTTCTGAAAGTGAAATGTATCTGTTGAAAGATTATTTCAGGGTTAATGATGAAATCCTGTTCTACTTGCCCTTTATGATTGAAGAACCGGATCACTCTAATACCCTGGAACTTCCCTCTTTTAGCCAACGAAATGGATTTATGACGATTGGCAATTTCAGGCATAAACCGAACCTGGATGCTGTTCTCTTTCTAAAAGAGGAAATATGGCCCGGTATACGAAGAAACCTTCCTGACGCCAAAATGAATGTATATGGCGCCTATCCCACACAACAGGTGAGTGAGTGGCATAACCCCGATGATGGATTCCTTGTTCATGGCAGAGCGGAAAGTGCTTATCATGTGATGCAGAAACATCGTATTTGTTTAGCGCCCATACGATTCGGAGCCGGACTTAAAGGTAAACTTGTGGAGGCGATGCTAAACGGAACACCCAGTGTGACAACCACTATGGGTGCGGAAGGAATCTGTGGGAGTATGAAGTGGCCCGGATTTTTAGCAGATTCTACAGATAAAATTATTTCATCAGCCGTCAGACTCTATACGGATGAATCGCTATGGGAGAAGTCACGCGATCAAGGCTTTACGCTTCTTTCAGAACGGTTTTCTAAAGAAAAGAACCAGCGAAAATTCATTTCTGTTATCAGGCGCTTGGGCAATGAATTACAGCACCATCGCAGACATAACTTTACAGGAGCCATGCTGATGCACCACACGATGGCCAGCACCCGTTTTATGGGCCGCTGGATTGAGGAAAAGAATAAGAAAAAGGATACCTAACCAGGTTTACCTGCCAAAGGACAGAACCCGAACAGGATCGGTTTTAGCGGCAATACGGGCGGGAAGCCATGAAGCAAGAGCACAAAGAAGAATTGTAATAGCACCCACAACAAAAAAGTCAAGCATGTGAGGTTCCACGGGAGCGGAGTTCATGTAGTAATTTTCCTGTGAAAGGGGTATGATATCGTACGTAGTTTGCAGAAACCAAAAGAGCAGGGAGAGTCCGATTCCTATAGCGAGTCCCGATATGGCAACAAACAATCCCTCCAGAAGAAAAATCGTACGAATGGCTTTGCTCTTAGCCCCAATTGTTTTCAAAATGCCGATATCCCGCACGCGTTCCAGAACCATCATCAAAACCGTGCCAATAAGGTTAAACGCCGCAACGATCACCATCACGCCGATAACCAGCGGTATCGTTTCTTCCTGCAGGTCAATCCAGGCAAATATATTTCTGTAGCGTTGATACACGTTCTCGGCGACAATGGGGAATTGAGTACCATCTCGAATAGAAGCATAAACAGACGGTATCTGGCTGATATCCGATGTATTTACTTCAATGACGGATGCCTGTCTTGTTCCCAGCCCAAAAAGTGTCCGCACCGTAGAGATATCAGTAACAGCAAAATTGTCATCAAAACGATCGATTCCCGTTTCATAAATTCCGCTGAGATGATATTGCCTGATTTCTGGGGTATTGAGTGGGGAGGGCAGACCCTCTAACGCAAATACCGTCACCCGTTCGCCAAGTGTGGCACCGATTGAAGCTGCCAGCGATTTACCCAGAACAATCCCCGGCAAACCGGATTCATCCTGCTCAACTGAATAGCTGCCTTCAGTGATGTATGTATTCAACTGGGTAAGATCACCACCGGGCTCAACTCCTTTAATAACGGTTCCGCTTATGTCTGCAGACGCCTGGATCATCACATTTCCTGTTACGGTCTGTTCTGCGCGCTCTACGCCTTCAAAACCCGCAAGGTATACCTGTAGGGTATCAGCCCGCTGAATGGGTTCACCCACAAAAGTTTGTGCCGTTATGTGCGGGGCAAACCCAAGAATTTTTTCGTTAATTGTGGATTTGAATCCATGAACGATTGAGAGAGAGATCAACAATCCGGCTGAACCGACCGCCACACCCACAATGGCCATTATTTTGATGAACGATAAAAACCTGGAGTCACGGTTATTTCCCTGGAAATAGCGGCGGGCCACATACCACGTAAAAGACATCAGCAGGGTGAAATTAGATTCATGGATATGTTTTTCACAACGTTTGTACTATTTGCGTTGATTACCTTTAGCTGGAACCACAACAGGAGTTCCATTCAGTGAGTTCTTATTCCGGGCGCATTTGCGGGAAAAAGAGAACATCCCGAATAGAGTCGGAGTTGGTCATAATCATTGCGAGCCGGTCAATACCGATTCCTATTCCTACTGTTGGAGGCATTCCATATTCGATAGCCCGGAGAAAATCCTCGTCAACAGTCATGGCCTCTTCATCTCCGTCCGCCCTCAGCCGGGCCTGCTCTTCAAATCGTTCCCGCTGGTCTACAGGATCATTTAACTCGGTAAATGCATTGGCGATCTCTTTGCCGTTACATACCGCTTCAAACCGCTCCACAAGTCCATCTTTTGAACGATGTTTTTTCGCAAGCGGACTCATTTCAATCGGGTAGTCTGTAATAAACGTTGGCTGAATGAGATTTGGTTCAACCGTTTCGCCAAATATTTCATCAATCAGTTTCCCTTTACCCATCGATTCATCCACTTCGATATCAAGCTCCCTGGCAACGGTGCGAATTTCATCTTCTGATTTGCCGGACAGATCATGGCCTGTTTCTTTTTT
>JAWLEH010000033.1:3379-30225 GCA_041686215.1 Balneolaceae bacterium
CGTTGTTCTTTATCCGTAAATGCATCGTAGACAACCGTTTCACCATCTTCATTCTCAACTTCTTTAGGGGTTGGTATTGGCCGTACCGTTTTGCCGAGAAACTGAAACTCCTCGGCATGAATGGTGGTTTCTCCGGTGCCGGTCGTGAAAACAAAGCCTTTAATACCCACAAAATCGCCTATATCCACCATTTTCTTGAATACTTTATTGTATTCCGTTACCCCAACATCATCCCGCCGGATATATACCTGGATCGATCCCTGCGAGTCCTGGAGCGTAAAAAACGATGCTTTGCCCATGATTCGACGGGTCATAACACGGCCTGCCACCGCCACCCGCGGCGATTCATCAGAATTCTCTTTAATAAATTGTTCAGCCTGATCGAGTAATTCTTTGGAGTGATGAGTTACATCGTAAGAGTAGGGATATGGATTTACATCAAGTTCTTTTAGCTGATCCAGTTTTTCGAGGCGGATCTCCTGTTGTTCACTGAGCGATGGTTCGTTTTGAGACATAGAAATTGTACGAAACAGTATGTTTGATTTTAAGTCGCCTAAAAGTAAGAAATTTGCATGCAAATTAGCATTCTTATTCCGGCCGGATAAAAGTATGATTCATATTTCCGATAAATGGGTAAATGCTCATCTTCTGGCAGATTCAGTTCAACAAAAACCGCTGCACCTATGAAATGAAAAAGTTTATACTGCCTGAGAATAAACAGTATCAAATCAAACAGGAAAAGGTTTCACTTTATGTCACATCAGGCTACCTTTCATGCTCAAGTTTAATCAATTAGAACCAAACCGTTGATCAACTCATATAACGAAATCTCCCGCTCTTTTTTTCCGGATGTTTTGTATGTCGGAGAGGCCAAACTTCCGGAAGGACTTGTTCAGCCAGAAGGGGCCGTACATTCTGTTGAGTCGGAGTCGGGACGGCAGCTACTTCGATTAATGATTGACCAAAAATTTAATCACGCACCACCTGTTTTTAAAACACCAAAATATGAAAAACCAAGTGTGAGGGTCGGTAACGAAGTGATCTCCATTAGTTTCACGCATACAAAGTCGCGAGTAGCCGGTGTTGTGTCGGGTCAGTGGGTTGTGGGGATCGACATGGAAAGTGGCAGCAGGGAGGTAAATGAACAACTCTCAAAACGGATGAAACATCCGGCCGAATCACTGAAGTTTTATGAGAATCATCCGATAATTCAAATATGGACAATGAAGGAAGCGGTTCTCAAAGCAATAGGTACCGGCCTGCGAAAACCGATGAATAGTGTTTGCATTACAAAGAATTCAGATTACTTGTTTTCTGTAACTCTTTTTAACGGCAGCCGGGCACAGCTTTGTAGTTTTCAGCTGAATGATCACTGGACCTCCATTTGTTACATTGAACCAAGTCAATCGGAACAACTTTTATCTGACGATTATGTGCCTTTTCAAACAGGAAGAAATCCAAACCAGACTGGATGAGAGAATGGAATTCATTGAACCTGGCGCGGGTCCGCTGCGCATACTCTTTTCACCCACGTCGCTGAATCATTATTCGATCGACCATTTTTCCGATATCTACAGCCGCGTACAGAACTCCGATTTTGACACCGTTGTGATTGTTGAGTCACAGCCGGGTACACATGAGAAAAAGCTTCCTATGCCATCTCATAATTCTTTTCAAACCCGGTTTGGCAAAGTTCCCGTAAACACAAAGTTAAGAAATGAATTGTGCGATGAAGATGATGATTTTTTTATTGACGATGAAGCCTACAGCAAAGACCTGAGTCTATATGATCAGCTGCTGTTTCTTCAAAATCGATTGGATGAGTTTACCGTTCTCAGCCTTCAGATTACGGATGAATCACCTGCGATTGTAAAGGAGCTGTCTGCCGCACTGGAAGAGATTCTTGCCTCCCGAAACGCTCTTCTGGTTTTTTGTTGTGATATTCATCACCTGGAACCGGACACTCTGTCACAAATTCAGAACCATTTCGACCAGGAAAACCGAACGGAACTCATTCGAACACTGAACAGTGAGGATGTTTCAATGAACGGTGCCGGTTCATTCCTTGCAGGACTATTGATAGCGGGTAAATGGAGAACAAGCCTTACGTTTAACAGGGGAGAGCACGAAACAGGACCGGTTTCAGGGTATGCGGTAATGCAATATCAGCCAGTTTCGGGATGAGCGACACTCGCACCACCGTTACCATTTTCGGACCCGGTGCACTCGGCGGCGCTGCAATCGACCTGATACATATTCATAAACAGTTTGAGCTTGTTTCGGTATGGAGCCGAAAATCAAATGACTGCAAATTGTTCTCACCAAAAACCGGAAAGGTTCTAAAGGTATCCAAGCCGTTTCCCTCTCGTGATGAAGATCTTGGTGACATAGTACTCCTTACGGTTCCGGACGATGAAATTGAAGCGGTATCGCAACAGCTTGCCAATTCCGGTTTATCACTCAAGGGAAAACGAATTGTTCACATGTCTGGCAGTAAAAACGATTCCGCGCTACGTGCTGTGAAAAAGAAAGGCGCTCTTACAGCCTCTTTACACCCTCTGCAGTCATTCACTAAAGGAGACAGGGCAGAACGCTTTAACGGAATTTGGTTCACACTACAAGGAGATGAATCTTTACACAAGATTTTAGAACAGCTTACTGGCCTTTATTCTGCCGGAATTGTTCGTATGACGGCGGAACAGAAATCTGCAATGCATCTTGCCGCTGTTTTTGCGTCAAACTACCTCGTGAGCCTGATGGATATTGTGGAAACAGCCGCAAGCAGAAAAGGTATTCGTAACAGCCTTGAGCTGCTGAAGCCGATTATTGAACAAACTCTCGATAAAACTTTTGAAAAAGGTGCTGCTGAATCATTAAGTGGTCCGGTTGTGCGGGGAGATATGTCAACGCTTCGGAGTCACCTTCAGCAAATAGAAGATACCGATTCACTGACTTCTGTTTATAAAGTCCTTGGAATTGCTGCAGCGGATCTATCCGAAAAGGCCGGCAGACTGGATCGAGATAGAGCCGATGAAATCAGGGAACTTTTTGCTAACAAACAGGATGAATCAAAAAAATAAAGCGAATGTATACGAAAGAATTTATCGTGTTATATAACAGATACCGGCCGGCAAGGTAACAATGTATGGCTGCACTGCCCGATATATATGGGTGCGGTCCGGTGTGAGATGACTCATTTTTTGGACTTTTTTTGTTTTTTTTAATCGAACTCAGGTTCTGAATAACAGGATTCAGTCAGGAAGGAGCATTCCCGCGCATTGGGTTGTGAATCACCTGGGCGAGTTGACGGGTCACGCCTACTTTCCCGGAGAAACGATGAAGGAAGGAACGGTTACTTCAAGAATGTAGAGTTTACGGAGGAGTATGCAGTTAATTTAGAAAAGCATTTCCGGTATCCTTTTCAACATTTACCTGTTCCTTAACTCGTTGATGGTATTGCTTCTCTGAAATTAAAGAGCCGGAAATGACCGGCTCTTTTTACGAACGTTCATTTTAAAGAAAAATCTAAACGGTTATATCCTCCTCTAATACTTGTTCTTCTGCTTCCTGGTCATTAAAAGTAGAGATGAAGAATACAAACACGGCTGCTGCAAATATCGCTGGCACCCACCAGAACTGATACCACTGATCCAGCGTGAGAGAGGTTTGTTCGCCGAGAAATAGATTGTAAGTGATACCTGCAAGCTGGGCTCCAATTAACATACCCACACCATACGTGATAAGGACAATAAGGCCCTGTGCCTGACCGCGAATTTTATCATTCGATTTCAGATCCACATAAATTTGGCCGGTAACAAAAAAGAAATCGTAGCAAATACCATGCAGCGCAATACCACCGATTATCATCCACGTGATAGTATCCGGTGCGCCAAGGGCGAATAACGCATACCGAAGCACCCAGGCAAACATACCCACGCCCAGCATCCATTTCACGCCCAGCCGGACAAAGAAGAAAGGCATCAGAACCATAAAAATAGCTTCAGAAGCCTGTCCGATAGTTTGAGTAGCAGCGATATTCTGGAAATTGGAATCTCCCAGGAATATTTGAGTGAAATTGTAGTAGGCTGCAAGTGGAATACATATCAGGAGTGAGCTGCCAAGAAAAATATAAAACGATTTACTGCCCAGTTGTTTCAATGCATCTACCCCTGCTATATCGCGGACGGAAACTTTCTGGCCTTTCGCAGGCGGGGGAGTATGAGGAAGTGAGAAACTGTAGATACCAAGAATAAAACTTGCGGCAGCCGTTAGGTAGAGAGGCAGGGCGGTAGCCTCGGGCTGTACACCTTCCGATACAAATGAAACCAAAACAAAACTGACCGTCAGCCCCGCTACGATCCATCCAATCGTTCCAAAAACCCGTATGATCGGAAACTCCTTCTCCTGGTCTTTGATATTATGAAATGAAAGCGTATTTGCTAAACTCATAGTGGGCATAAAACACAAGTTATATCCCAAAAGCATTAAAATAAAAACAAGTGGATTGTTAACGGCTAACGGGGTTAGTAGCATAAAAAAACCGCCGATAATGTGAAGAACACCCAGTACTTTTTCAGTGGAAAAATAGCGGTCGGCTATCAACCCCACAAAAAATGGTGCAAATATAGCGGCAATTGGGTTTACTGTGAACGGCCAGTGGGTTAAATCTTCCATACCGTTGTTCGACATATAAACGGCAATTGCAGTGTACCAGGCTCCCCAAATGAAAAATTCGAGAAACATCATCGCGCTCAGGCGTGCTTTGATAAACTTTTTCATGGCAAACTAATCCTATCTTTATTTTTAAGAACTTAAATTGTCGGAGTATAGCCTGTAAAATGAATGGATTCAAATGAGAGTTGAAAAGAATTTAAAAACTCAGGTTTTAAATCTGTCAAATAAGCCCAAAAAGGGCGTCAGTTAAGTTAATTCATCAACAACTATGTCATGAGGCTGTCTAAAAAAGTAAAATTCAACAAACAAAACAGATTAAATAAATTAGTCACTTAATCCCTCTTTATTAAATAGAGAGAGATATAGGGTGAGTCTGGAGAATAAACCTAAATTATTTAAGCGGTGTTCGATGAATTTCACCTTTTTGGAAAGCCTCATCACCTTCCTTTGTTAAGGACAGAAGATCACGCATCGAGTGCGAGATAACACCCTTTTTGGACTTCTTTTACCCTTTATTTTTAATAAAACTCAGGTTTAAAGGAATCCTTTTTAACGGCTGATTCGGAACCCGGCTAAAGCACCGAACTGGGTACCAAACAGGTCTCCATTATCCCAGGCAATATCGGCAATCAGCACTACCGGATGCCCCATGAAGTGAACCCGGGTTTCTGATTGTAACCCTGCGGACAGTTGTTCTGCGGGGGTTTCAAACGGGTCATTTCGCGTACCATAATTTCGGCTTGCCGTAATTTTTAATCTCCAGCGGGTGCTCTTTGTGACAAACTCTGCTCCGAGATGGTGCGCAACAATTCGGTTATTATCAATTCCCCAAACGGTTTGGGATATTGGGCTGTCATTGATTCGAAACAGTGGATTCCCGATCGTCCGCCCCTGTGTGGCCCAACCCACGCGATAAATATGGTGGTTGTAGTAATTTTCGTTTCCCTGGAAAAGGTCCCTGCAGCGTTCCGGAAAATCGAAACAGCGGGTTCCGTCGTCCAAAATATTTTCAACTCTTGGTCCATCCTGCCACTTGGTATACATAAACTCGTACGTGATTCCCCGAAGTGGAATATCCAGACTTTCATCAAATCGTAGAGAAATTCCATTTAATGCATCCTGCAGACTTTTTAGCTTTAGGTTATCTTTTGTTTCCAGGGGCATCTGACGGTACAGTGTAAAAGAAACTGCTCCTTTATCTACCATCATACCAAAATCCCATGCGCCGAGGTGATCTCCAAGCAGATAATCTTCTTCTACGTCTGGTGCACGCTCATCTCCTCCAATACCGATAAAAACGCGCCAAAAATCACTAAAGTTCGCCGGTAAATCGCCAAACACCGGGTTGTTTTTACCACCCCACATGGAGTAATGCGCCAGTCCGCCATACAGGTTTACCGGCAAGTCACCTCCAAACCTGATATGCCCGACTTTTTCCTGGTAAAACGGAGACTCGGTGAACCGGTCTTTTTCGAGCCAGCCGTGGGCAAGATGGGCACGAACTTCAGCAAAGCCTCTCGTTAACGGTACGTCCGTCCAGTTGGTCAACCCTAACCGGATTTGCGGTACCGGTGTAGCATTGCCACTAACACCGAGTGAACCCATACCCAGGATAGGATCATGAACAGGAGAGGTATTATGGAAGCGCCCGGCCGAAAGCTCCAATCCTAAACCGGATACTTTTACGTACCCCTGGTTGAAGGTTACAGTAGATTGGTCTCCGGGACGTGCAATAATATCAGCGCCTATATCCAGAACAAGATCTGAACGGCTGAAATTTGCCAGTTCCCTGCTACTGTGTGCCTGGAATCTTGCGCCAATCTGGCTGCCGGAAGAGGCGTACCGGCCGTAACGATTTGCAACAATCCAAAACGGCGTGGCATCTGATGAACTTACAATGCCTGTAATTTCTGCACTGGCATTCATCTTTTGAGCTATTGTATTCGTAAAAACTCCCGATAACAGGAATAATACAACTCCGGCCATAATGGGATTTTTCAACCGATTAGGATATTTCATCGTACATGAATAATTAGCAAAGGATTCTGCAGGCTAAAATGAGCCTCTAAATTTGCAACATGTTGGTCGTTTAAATGGCGGTATTATTTTAAACAGGGTTAAACCTGATAATATACATCAGAAAACGTGAGTTTTTTAATCAGTTTTATTGCTGTTTTAACACGCTTCTCTAACACAGGTTGAAACTTATGCAGGCATCTGATACACAAAATTTTTATCAGGATATACCCGGGATCTCTTCTTTTCGGATGATTGCAGATATACAGTTTTATGAGCCGTTACCCGATGACTGGCTTGTAATAGCCACTGATATTCGCAATTCTACGGAAGCTATCGCCAGTGGTAAATACCGGGCTGTAAATATGGCCGGTGCAAGTGCAATTGCGGCTATTTTAAATGATTTTCCAGACTTACAAATCCCATTTGTTTTTGGAGGAGACGGTGTAACTATTGCTATGCCTGATGTAGGGACAGATCATATTATGGGGTTGCTGAAGTTTTGCCGGGAAGCTGTACGAGAGATATTTGGACTTGAATTAGCTGCCGGCTGCCGCTATATGAGTGAATTACGAAAAGAAGGTAAGGAGATTAAACTGGGGAAATTTAAGATATCTGAATACGCCAATCAGGCAATTTTTTGGGGAGATGGCGTAGATTATGTTGAAGAAGTTGTAAAAGCTTCCGCCCGGGAACTGGATTCTGTGACCATGATAGAAGGTGATTTTAGCGGACTTGAATGTAGGTGGAACTCCATTCCATCAGGCCGGGATGAAGTTTTGTCAATCATCATAAAATCCGTTATTGAAGATGAGCAGGAGAGGAGCCGATTCTACAAAAGGTGTTTCGAAAAAATTGAAAGAATATACGGGCAAGAAAGTGATTACGCTCCCGTTTCAGCTGATAATTTATCACTCACACTCAAGCCAGCGCTGCTTGGGGGAGAAACCAATCTCAGATCTTACCCTTCAAAATTCTGGAAAAAGCTTTTGTATTATGCAAAACTCTACTACACGCAATTTGCCGGCGGGTATTTGATGAAGAACAAAATTGAAACTAAAAACACCCGGTGGGGTGATTATAAACCTGATTTTGTTAAAAATGCTGACTTCCGAAAATTCAGTGATGGCCTGAAACTCGTGATATCAGGTACCGTTCATCAACGAAACGAGCTCAGGAAATTCCTGATGCAGCAGTTCAGCCAAGGGAAAGCTGCCTTTGGCACTCATGCGTCTCCGGCATCACTTACAACCTGTTATGTTACAGACTACCAGTCAAAACACGTGCATTTTATTGACGGAACCGATGGAGGTTATGCCAGTGCATCAGTGGAACTAAAGCAGCAGCTAATACAGTTAAGAAAGAGTAAAACGTTATTTAAATAATTACAATGATGATTCATACGCTACCCCTTCGAATTTTATTTATTTCGGTTCTCACGTATATCATATTAGTATTCACTGCATGCAATTCAAATAGCCAGCAAAAATCAATGACACAAGACGAACACCAGCAGTTCCTTGAATCTATCACATACGAAGAAGCTCTTAATGACACGGATAATAATAAACGAGTTGAACGCTCCGAAGAGGAGTGGAAAAATATTCTTACTTCCGGTGAACACCGTATACTGCGGCGCGAAGGTACCGAGATGCCTTATGTAAATGAATATGACGGCTTCTACGAAGAGGGTGTTTATGTCTGCCGCGCATGTGGTAATCCGCTTTTTCATTCGGATTCAAAATATAACAGCCGGACAGGATGGCCAAGTTTCTGGGAGCCGATCCGGGAAGACGCTGTTGGAGAACGGGAAGATAACAGCTTATGGATGACCCGTACCGAAACGATTTGTGCCCGGTGCGATTCCCACATCGGTCACGTATTTGATGACGGGCCGGACCCAACCGGTCTGCGATACTGCATGAACTCAAAAGCGCTTAAGTTTATCCCAAAAGAAGAGAATAGCTGATCAGAATAAAGTACACGTGTTGCCGGCACATATATATTTTACATACCAAAGAATTTTGTTAGTTTGAGGTATGAAAAAATTTATTCTCCAGGCTGATGATCAACAGTCAGATGCTGATTATACAATTGAATACAAAGAGCTGCTGAACGATGCCCAGTACGAGGCTGTGATGCACGACAGGGGACCGGCACTTGTTATAGCAGGTGCAGGAACAGGGAAAACACGCACATTGATGTATCGTGTTGCACGGTTGATTGAAAGCGGGATCTCCCCATCAAATATACTTCTTCTAACGTTTACCCGACGCGCTGCCGGAGAGATGCTCAGGCGGGCCAGCACGCTACTGGATGACAGGTGCCGACGGGTTGAAGGAGGCACATTTCACCGCTATTGTAGTAAACTTCTGCATATATACCATGATGAGATTGGCTATCCCGAAAACTTTACAATTATCGACAGCTCTGATGCTATAGATACCATTGGAATGATCAGGGGAAGGAGTGAACTGGCTTCCACTACTAAACGATTTCCCAAAAAGAGTACGCTCTACACCATCTTCAGCAGTTCTGTCAACACGCAGCGAACCGTACCTGATGTGCTTGAAGATGAGTATCCACAGTTCAAAAAACATGCAGATGCTATTGATGAACTTTTCGCAAACTATCAAGAATATAAGCGGACAAACTATGTGATGGATTTTGATGACTTGCTGGTCTATACCCGAAACTTGCTGCGCGATAACCCGGAAGTTTGTCAAAAAGTAGCGTACGGAAACAAACATGTTTTGGTAGACGAGTACCAGGATACAAATCTGTTGCAGGCAGAGTTAACGGCACTTTTTAGTTCGGTACACAACAACGTAATGGCCGTGGGAGACGATGCACAGAGCATCTATTCATTTCGAGGTGCAGAACCTGAAAACATGCAGCAGTTTCCCGAACGTTTTCCCGGGACCAAACTCATCAAGCTGGAAGAAAACTACCGGTCAACCCAGCAAATCCTGGATCTTGCCAATCGGGTTCTCTCAAAATCAAAGGCCACATTTGAAAAAAATCTCTTTACTAATCGCGAAAAGGGAGAGCTCCCGGGTCTGGTGAAAGCGGCAAATATGAATGATCAGAGCCGGTTTTTGACGCAGATGATTCTGAATTTGCGTGAACAGGGGACTGAATTATCGAATATGGCGGTTTTATTTCGAAACGGTCGTGATTCATATGACCTGGAAGTAGAGCTGAACCGAAAAGACATCCCGTTCATAAAATTCGGCGGACAAAAATTTACGGAAGCTGCCCACGTAAAAGACGTTCTGGCCCATCTCAGAATCTTTATCAATCCGCAGGATACAATTTCATGGAACAGGGCGCTTATGCTGATGGACGGCATCGGGCCTAAAACAGCGGGACAGTTTTTCCAGTGGGCCCGGAACAGCAACAACCCCTATTCGCCGCACGAGGCGCCACATGCCAGCGACCGTTACATAAAACAACTGAAAGCGTTGAGTTCTCTTTTTACAGATTTGAAAACCCATGATGGGTCAGTACCCGATCAACTCAAAGCCGTTGTGGAGTATTACAGCACGTTTTGTAAAAAACGGTTTGATGATCACCCCAAACGAATGAAAGATTTAGAGACATTTGTGGATATTTCGGGCAGTTACCGGTCGCTGCAGCACCTTGTTGAGGAAGTAGCTTTGGACCCCATTGAAGCAACAGCTATAGAAACGGAAGCGGCCTCTAAAGATGAATCACCACTTGTACTAAGTACAATTCACTCAGCAAAAGGACTGGAATGGGAAACGGTTTTTTTGATTCAGTGTCTTGATGGTATCCTCCCATCGGGATACGCAATTGATGATCCCAGCCAGATGGAAGAGGAAATACGCCTTGTGTATGTAGCCGTTACCCGTGCAAAAGATCAGCTGTTTTTAACCTACCCGGCAATGCATCAAAGTTTTTATGGAGACTACTTTACAAATCCTTCCCGTTTTATTGAGGATATACCCGATTCTGTTTTAGAGCCGTGGATGCTGGTCGAAGAACCGGATCAACCCGCTCTTAACGATTCTTCGAAAAATACTAATTACTTAGATGGGCAATGAGTTACAAGATTCATCTACATTCTTTAAAAGAATAATGTGCTTTTCTTTTTATGTAGTCGGAAATATCAAATAGATAGTTTTTACAACCGTTTTAATTTCTTTCGTTGAGCAATCATTTCTGAAATAATCCAGATAACCGGGTAGAGCGGGATAAGTACAGCGAACACAAGCCGGGTAGTCGTGGTTTTTTCTCCCTCTTTTTCTTTGCAAATACCTGCCACTCCGGCCATCCAGAAAATAAAGAACAGGAAGAGGAATAAAGAGACAACTAACGAGCCAATGAATCCGAAATTATTATAAAAGGTTTCAAGCATATTCTTGCGATATTATCCTTAACTTGCAATGATAGAATCTTGTAAAAGTACAGAACTGAAATCAGGTCACCGAATAAGGTGCCAATTTACGAATTAACTATCTCAGATGTTACCCACCGTTTCAATAGTAGGACGTCCAAACGTCGGCAAATCAACACTTTTTAACCGCCTTATTGGTGAACGACAGGCAATTGTGCATGATGAATACGGGGTTACCCGGGACCGCCACTATGGAGAAAGTTTCTGGAACGGACGAGATTTCAGGGTAATTGATACCGGAGGTTACCTGCCCGAAGAAGGCGGGGTTATTGTTGAAGGCATTCGCGAACAGGTGCATATTGCCATCGAGGAGTCGGATGTAATACTATTCGTAGTTGATAGTGAAAATGGTATCAATACGCTGGATAAATCGGTTGCGGGTATGTTACGCAGGGTAGATAAACCCGCGCTTGTTGTTGTAAACAAAAGCGATAACGAGACAAGGGCAATGAATGCTGTTGAGTTTTATGAACTTGGGCTGGACGAACTTTTCCCGATATCCGCTATCAGCGGTACGGGAACCGGCGACTTACTCGACAGGGTAGTGGAACTACTACCCGATGAAGTTGAAGAAGAGGGGGCAGATGATACACCTAAAATTGCATTTGTGGGTCGGCCCAATGTTGGCAAAAGTTCGCTGATGAATGCCCTTCTGAAAAATGAACGTTGTATTGTAACCGATATACCGGGCACCACCCGCGACTCTATCAACAGCAGCCTATCCTATAATGGCAAGGAGTATACACTGATTGATACAGCCGGCCTTCGCAAACGGGCAAAAGTGAAAGAAAATATCGAGTTTTTCAGCACGGTGCGCACCGACCGGTCTATACGGGATGCTGATGTAGTGGTTTTGCTGCTGGATGCCATGCAGGGATTTGATGCCCAGGATAAACGAATTATCCGTGATGCCGAGAAGTACAACAAAGGAATTATTATTGCGCTGAATAAGTGGGATATAGTACCGGATAAGGACAGTAACGTGCACAAAGAGTTCGAAACATATATTTACGATCGAATTCGATCCTCAACGTATATACCTATTATTTCGATTTCGGCCCTTAAGGGTACCCGGATTGAGCGAGTTCTCGACCTGGCAGAAATGGTTATTCAAGAACGAAATAAAAAAATCAGCACGCCGGAGATGAATGATTTTGTTGAAAAAATCTTGAAAGAACGCCCACTTCCAATGAAAAGGGGCCGGCAGCTTAAAATTCAGTATGCACTCCAGGTAAAAAGTAATCCACCGGTATTTAAGTTTTTTATGAACAACCCTCAGGAGCTTCCGCCAAACTACCGGCGATTTATAGAAAATAAGATTCGGGAAGGATTTGGTTTTAGAGGCGTGCCGATTACCATGGTGTTCCGGCAAAAGTAACTGATAAGGCTGAAATAAGATTGAACGAAACAGCACAAAAGGTTATTTTAAAGAATTGAATAAGACACTATAATAAACCAATCAGACGGTACTATCAGATGGAAATGGATAAACCGGCATCAAACGCTCTGAGTGAAGATTTTCAGCGGGAACGAAAGCTCTCATTTCTCGAAAATCTCTATCTTCCTGAAATTTTTAAAGGACTTTGGTACACATTTAAACAGATGTTTGCCCCCACATTTACGATGAATTATCCGGAACAGAAGTGGGATCCGCCATCGATCTTCCGCGGGCGTCCTGTTCTGGTAGAAGATAACGGCAATGAGCGATGTGTGGCATGTGGCCTTTGTGCAAGGGCTTGTCCGCCGCTTGCCATCAGCATGCAGGCAAACGAGGATGAAGATGATCCGAAAGAACGGTATCCTGATTTCTTTGAAATTAATATGCTCCGCTGTATTTACTGCGGCTATTGTGAGGAAGTTTGTCCTGAAGAGGCTATTGTAATGAGCAAAGACTACGATATTGTTTTTGAGTCTCGTGAAGATGCCATCTACGATAAAGAACGACTACTTGTGCCAAAAGAAGACCTGAAAGAACGACTCGATTTTTTAAAAGAATATAAAAACCGGCAATTTGGTCAGTTCTGGGATTTCCAGGAAGAGAACAATATACACTCAGTGCGTGACCGGGATCGCGACTGGAACACCGGGTTGTCTTTGGTAGATATGCTTGAGCAGCAGAAAAAAAATGATGAGACCAAGGCATCTGGTAACTGGTCTGTATAAAATCGGGGATTGGTGTCTATGATGACGAACCAGGAGGTAACGCAGGAAGAGTATAAGGCACTTTTGGAAGATGCACAGTATCTGCAGGACGAAGCAGAGGCATTAATGTATATCGTGGACCAGGTTCCATATACAGAAGTTCCTTCCGGTGGTTTATCTATCATTCAGATGCTGGCCCTTATCGATCACGCCCAACAAAATTACTACCGGCCGCTTATAGAAAAAACCTTCTCAAGTCCTCGTGTACTTCAACTAAAAAACTTTGACACGTACGATGAAACATTCGAGTTTGATGAGGATGAAAAAGATGTACAAAAAATACTTCGTAAACTTAGCAAACACCGGGCAGCAATCGTCAACCTTTTTAATAAAATTCCACTAATTGACTGGGAGCGCGCTTTAAAAACAGAAAATGGAAAAACTATTTCCCTGTTCGAATTTGCAAATGAAATGATTCGAAACGAGCGGAAAATTCTAAAAAAGATTGCCGATCTTGTTCTTATTTATCAGAATAATAAACAGGCTAACAGAGAAGTTGACGCAAAAGCAAAGCAACGCAATAATATCGGAGAATAGAATTTGTGGAGCCTGATTCTATTAATTTTAATGACTCTGTTCAGCACTGTTATTCTCTACAGACGCCTGAACTCTTATTCACATCCTGAGTACACTGGTTACACAGTGTTGCTGATGCTGGCCGCCACACTTGGTATGTTGGTGATTGATAACCCCATTCTTGAAAGAGCTATTGACTTGATGCTCCTTGGAGTTATACTGCTTGTTCTGATCTTTATTTTAATATCCATCAGAATGCTTCAACCTGGGTATGCACGTCATCCTCTTTTCTATACCTTTCTTCCGATCCTAATTTTTCCGTTTTACGCCTATTTTGTTGATAGTGATATTCTTTCTTCCATTACTCAGGCTACTCTGCAGGGTACTTCTCTTTTAGTTTTTAGCGGACTGGTTTTTCAATACTGGAAAACTATCGAAAGGGGATACCTCCTGTTTGTAAGCATTATTTTTTATCTCGCTGCTTTTCTTCTTTATTGGTTTTTAGACATACGCCAGGAATTAATTCATCCGGTAATCCATCTTTTAACCGGAACGGGAATGATCCTTACATGCTTTAAGTTTCCCGAAATATTGATTCAACACAAACGATAAATCAACTTTAGCTGAACTTTATGAAATTAAAAGTTGGAGACCCTGCCCCGGGTTTTACCCTGCAGAACACGAACGGAGAAAAAGTATCCCTGGAACAATTTATGAATGAAGGAGCGGGGAACACATTGTTGTTATTTTTTCCACTTGCATTTTCGGGCGTATGCACCGATGAACTTTGCAAAGTTCGGGACAATATGAAGTTTTATGAAGCTTTAGATGCAACAGTTGCGGCAATCAGCATAGACAGTTTTTTTACACTTAAAGAATTTAAAAGAGCAAACAACCTGAAATTTCCACTGTTGAGTGATTTCAATAAAGAAGCTTCTGAAGCTTATGGAGTGCTTTATGATGATTATTTTGGAATGAAGGGAGTTTCAAAGCGGGCAGCTTTTGTAATTGATAATGACGGTATAGTAAAGTATGGAGAGGTGCTGGAAGATTCAGGAAAGCTTCCCGACTTTAACGCGATCCAAAAAACACTAAATCATTCCGGTTAAAAATATGATCAGGGTAGAGAAAGTGTTCGTCTTAAAATCCATTCCCCGGTCAGGCACAAGATAGCCAGTATAAACCAAAGTGGATGAGAATTAAAATATCTGGTTTCTTCATTTTCTCTTTCAACTACCTGGTCAAGCCCTTCTTCGCTGAGATAATCAAGCATAGGCTGCAATGACTGATCCTCCAAAAAGAGTCCGCCCGATCGGAGGGCAAGCTGTTCGAGGAGCAGATCATTTCTTTTTGTATCAATAAATTCAACCATCGACTGACTCACATCAAATCGTGAACGGTCAGTTCCTAACTGCCGGTCAGCTTTGGTGGCAGTTCCCTCTATTTCATAAGTTCCTTCCGGTAAATTGCCAACTTCAACCTGGTACTCGCCACTTCCGGTATGACGAAGCACATAACGCTGTGATATCTCCTCCTGTGTGTTTCCTTCTGCATCTGATATGTTTATTTCTATCACGGCATCTGTTTCAGGCTGTTGCCGTTCATTTACAAGAGATGCACGAATTTCAATTTCTTCTGTTTCACTAAAAGTCGGTTTTACAGGTTCAATAGTCAGGTTTTGTTGATCAGGTGACGTAGCAGCCCACGAGATCAGGTCATTAAAAAACTGTGAATAAAAAGAAGATACGGTACTGTTCGCTGTTCGCTCATACCGATTCCACCCGTATGCGTTCACTGCTGCCATGCGTTTGTTGCCGGTTGACTGGGTAATCAGAACCGGGATACCCGTTTCTGTACGCTGGAACTCTGCACTAAACAGAACCTCCGCGATGGCAGAAGCTTCAACATCGGACCGGTTCGTTTTCAGAGTGGGAAACCGGCGAAACTCTTGTGGAGAGAACTCCAGTAAAGGGTGGCTGTAAGGGTCCAGTTCTTGCAGAAGATGAAGATCCACGACGTCGTTTCGGCTGGTTTCAATTGTGTATGGGATAAAGTCGGGTTGACTCAGTTCAAGCTGACGATCCTGTGCTCCTGGCAGAAGAAAATAGACAACCGGCACATCATCCGTTTCAGCGATCCAGTCTAAAAGGGGATCATCTGATTCAGGAAGACCGTGAAGAAGTATTAAATCCGGTGGTGAATCCAGATCGGTTGGATCTTCCCCCGTGAGACGTCCGCGATTGAGCCGAGTTGCCGAAATTAATTCATTTTGCTGGTCTGTGGCAAGCAAACGACGTATTGAACCAATATCCGGGTGTACTCCAAATGCGAGGGACACAATCCTGGTCTTTTCATCAATAACTTCCACTGTAAACTGTTCCCGGTTGTTTTGAAGCGTAAATTCTTCATCAAGACCGGGAATATTGATTTCGTACTCGCGAAATCCCGCTTCGTCATGGCGATCTGTAAAAACAACCAGATGGCTTGAGGTTGGATCTGAAAATGAAATGGATTCCGTATCAATAAGGTCACCCTCTTTTAAGAATTGAATGTCAGCTGTTTCACCTTCAAATCCGTCCTGGTTGACGGTAACTCGAAACGTTTGTTCGGTATTTGTATAAGAAACAGGGTTGAATTCCACATCATTGATCACCACATCGCGCACGGTAGTGGTGTCACCTACCGGAATGGTAAAAATAGGCGTTGAAAGATTTTGAGCGCTAAAAACCGGGTTTCTACCCTGTGTTACAATTCCGTCACTCAGCAGCAGATGAGCCACACTTTCCTGCTGCTGTTCAATCTGGTGATCTAAAACTGACTGAAGGTTTGTAAATGCGCCAACGCCTTCGGGCAGCTCACCTTCGTTAACAGAAGAGTCAAAAAGATAGGTCTGCAGATCGAACCGGTCATCAATTTGTGAGAATACGCTTTCTGACAGATCAAGATAATCGTCTAACCCGGTGTAGCTGCCACGTTCTACGGTTAAGCTCTGGCTGTTATCCAGATAAATATTAATAACAGGCTTCGATTCTTCAACGGATCGGTCGATGAAAAAAGGATTTAGAAGTAACAACGCAAGAATAGAAAAAACAGAACCTCTCAACAGGATAAGAGCCCACTTCTTCCAGGTTGTTACCGTCTCAAGATAAGCGTAGCTCCACCATGCACCGGCAAAACAAAAGAGTAGAACAAGGATCCAGACCAAAAGGGGTATGATCGGGTTAAAGCCCTGAAAAAAGATGCTGGTCATACCTTGATATCAGTTTTAATTATAGGTCTTTCAGCAGCTTGTGAATAACATCAACCGTTGAAATTCCTTCTGCTTCAGCCGCATAGTTAGTTACAATTCTATGGCGCAAAACCGGGACGGCAAGTGCATGCAGATCTTCAAGTTCAACATTATACCGGCCTCTGGAAAGTGCTCGTGTTTTTCCGCCAAGTATCAGGTATTGTGATGCACGCGGACCTGCACCCCAGCCAAGGTATTGGTTAACATATGCATCAGAATGTTCTGTCCCCGGACGGGTTCGCGTTACAAGTTTTACAGCCTGTTCAAGTACATGGTCGGGTACGGGAACTTCACGTACCAGGTCCTGAAGCCTGAGAATTTGTTCTTTTTCAAGAATTGATCCAATTGAAGGGCGGCTCGTAGATGTTGTTTTTGATACAATTTCAATTTCCTCAGTCAGCGAGGGATAGTCGAGCCAAATATTAAACATAAAGCGATCGAGCTGGGCTTCCGGAAGGGGATAGGTTCCTTCCTGTTCGATCGGATTTTGAGTTGCGAGTACAAAAAACGGCAGATCCAGGTCGTAACGATTACCGGATGCAGTTATGGTTGCTTCCTGCATTCCTTCAAGAAGGGCCGCCTGTGTTTTTGGTGGTGTCCGGTTAATTTCATCTGCCAGTACAATATTTGCAAAAATGGGTCCTTTAATAAATCGAAAGACCTTTTGGCCGGTCTGCTTATTGTCTTCAATTACTTCCGTTCCCGTAATATCACCGGGCATCAGGTCTGGTGTAAACTGAACTCTGTTAAATGAGAGGTTCATCGTCTGCGCCACTGTTTGTATCAGCAGTGTTTTTGCGAGCCCCGGTACACCAACCAGCACGCAGTGGCCACGGGAAAACAGGGCGATCAGCAGTTGTTCAACAACATCTTGTTGACCTACAATCTTTTTCGAAATTTCATCGCGTATATTTGAAAAGGAGTTTTCAAAAAAGGATGCAGCTTCTTTAGGGTCATCAGGAATTCTGGTCGGCTGGCTCATCGATCACCTACGGGTTCGGTTTCCTGTTCGGGAAGAAGCATATCT
The DNA here is from genome assembly GCA_041686215.1 of Balneolaceae bacterium. Taxonomy (GTDB): domain Bacteria; phylum Bacteroidota; class Rhodothermia; order Balneolales; family Balneolaceae; genus SW132. Next base: position 21,524 of record JAWLEH010000033.1, read on the forward strand.
TCTTCAACGTCCACATCATCAGGCATATCAATTCTGTAGTCGACATATATATCCTCCCTCAAATCTTCAAGCCACTCCGACATCATTCTCATACGTTTACGCTGCAGTGCGATTTCGCGGATTCTGTCGTAGTCATCATCGAGATTGGCAACATGTTCGGGGTAATGTCCCTCGAGGCGGACAATTCTGTACGCTTGTTTTTGAGAATTTGGCATTGTAAATGGCCGGGGATCCGAAATATCACCTTCCTCATCAAGCAACAGTGCAATTCTGTATAAAGAGGGCTCAAGATCACTGAGGGCCAGTTTCTGTTCACCGGTTTGCTGGTTTAAAATTCTGCCGCCCATCCCGGCGGTAGATTCATCGTCTGAATGGCGTCTGGCAAGTTCTCTGAACGATTCTCCGTGATTAATAACACTATCGCGCAAGGTTTCAAGTTTGTTGATGGCAAAATCCTCATCAACACTTTCCTCATCAGTCTCAATGAGTATGTGATTGGTTTCGATATTGTCGCCCTGGCGTTCATTCAGGCGAATAACGTGATATCCAAAATCGGTACGAACAACCTGGGAAATCTCACCCGGCTCCAGTGCGGAAGCTGCTGCAGAGTAATTTGGAACGAGGTCATTCAACGGCATCATTGGTAGCAATCCGCCACGGGGAGCTGAGGGCCCGTCACTGTACTGACGTGCCATCTCTTCAAAGTCTTTTCCGTGGTTGATCACCGAATCTCTGAGTGCCTCAGCAAGGCGTAAAGCCTCATTTCGTGCATCTTCCAGCTCGGGGGGGGATACCACAATTTGAGAGAGTTCTACCTGCTCGGGAATTGTAGGAAGCTGATTTTCAGGTATCTCCTCAAAGAATTCACGCACTTCAGGACGCGTAATTTCAACACTTCCCATCTTTTGTTCCTGTAGCTGCTGGGTTGTCATCTGGTCGCGAAACTGATCCCTGAATTCAGCCCGGATTTGAACAATGCTATTGCCAAATGCTCTCTCCAGTGCTTCTTCACTTCCAGCCTGCTGTATCATCTCTTGTATCCTTTGATCCATGGCACGATCCACCATATCGTCCGATACCACAACGGAATCGAGTTCGGCTTGTTCGAGCATCACATAATTATCTACAATAGACTGAAGGGCGCTGTACCAAAGATCTTCAGAAAAGCCTACGTCCTGGTCGTTCATTTCTGCCTGCTGCATATATTGGCGGATTTCATTGTCTACATCCGATTTAAGGATGATACGGTCATTTACAACTGCTACAATTTTATCGGCCACCTCTTTATTCTGTGCAAAAAGAGAACCGATGGTAACAACGGCCGTGAGCAGGAACAAAAGGAGTGTTCTTAGAAAATAGTTCATGTATGATTATCATAGTTAGTTTGAAAGAAAATTGAAAACTGCAGTTTCCATCTCATCTTCATCCATTCGGCTGATCTCGTCGTTAGATTCTGCCTGCAGGTAAAGATTACGTTTAAAGGCGTTCGTTATTCTTTTTGATTTTTCAAGTTTTAGCCATTCTTGTATTCGGGGAATCAGCCAGTCAAAATCGGGGTGATCTCCTTCGTTTCGAATTTCACGAAGTTGAACAAAGTGGTACCTGCCATTTTCAAAGTGAACAGGAGATACTTCAGAGATTCCAATCACGGTAAGATAGCGATTTAACATGGGGATATCAGATAAAGCCAGGGTTATCGGGAGGAATTGTGTAGACTGGCGAAGTTGTAATTCCGGATCTACACTATAACGCTCCAAAACGGTTTCCCAATCAACCCCGCGCATAAGTTCGCTCCTGGCGTTATCAATATCAGACCGGGTTGATGCGGTTACGTGCCGGAACCGAATATATCGTTCGTTCAGGATAAATTTATCGCGATTTTCCTGAAAATAGTTCTGAGCCTCATCGCGACTTATGGTCAGCTCTTCTTCATTTTCAGCTAAAATAAATTCCTGAAGCATATCTGCCAGCAGCTGCTGTTCAGCCCTCACAAGCTTTTCCTGAAACTCCCGATCGTTCTGTAATCCCAACCGACGCGCCTCACTGACTGAGACTTTTTCACTAATCCATTGTTCTTTATACGACTCAAGTGCTTGTAGGGTATCCTGCTCTAACGCTATCTCCGGAATATTATTGAGAGCTTGTGCCAATGTAAGTTGCTCGCCGCCAACAGAAGCGATTACCGGCGAATCATCGCTGCTACCATCAGCCAGACAAGATGCAAGGATCGGTAGCATGCTGAATAACAGAACATATATAAATAATCGTTTTGTCATTCGTTCAGGATTCAGGCTGCATAATACGTTCAGGATAGGTTTCTACGCGGTATTCTTCACGCAGGCGGTCCATAAACTTTTCTTCACGCATGGGTTGATAGTCGCTGTTTACCCTGTGAAATGCCTCATCAAAAGTCATGCGGCGGGGTTCCAGCAGGCTGTGATAGATCAAAATCGCATTACGGTTACGGTATTCAAACGGATCTGAAACAGATCCAGGCTCAAGTGAATGCAGGACGCTGTAAATTTCGTCATCGGGCCTTGCAAGCGAATCACGTGAAGCAACCAGGTTGTCGAACTGTTCAGAAATAGCGCTCAAAGAATCTCCCTGCTGTGCCATTTTCACTGCTGCATTCAGAACACTGTCTGAGCTTGAGGCGAGAAGCGTAAAGTCGTGTCTTTCATCAAAACGATAATCGTCCTTATTCTCTTCATAATAGGCCTGAAGTTCTGTGCTATCCGCTATTTCTGATCCCCAGATGTTCTCTTCACTCACCTGAAAAACTACCAGTCCGCTGAGAAATCCTTCGGTTTCACGATCAAATTCAGGAAATCGATCTTTTGTCATCGGGATGACCCGGGAATCAAGTATCGATTCTTCATACATATCAAGCCAGTCCTGTCCGTAATTTCCGGGATTGCGATCAGGGTTGCTTTCATGTAACCAATCCATAAAACTGCCGGAAGTATAAGATTGTCCGTTAAAAGTGAATAGGGTCGCTTCTGCCAGGTCCTCCGGCATTGTGATCTCTGCAATCGAGTCGGCACTCACATCTGCAAAAAACTGTTCAATTTCGGTAACAGTTTCGTCATTATCCGAAAACTCCCCAATCTCGCCAAGTCGTTCAAGTACTTGCTGCCGGTTTGCATTAAACCGGGGCAGCTCTTCAAGCTGTGCTTCGAGTTCTTCCCGGCGTTGCTCATCACTGGTGTACGATCGGACCGAATCAATTCGTATAATATGAAACCCATAATTGGTTTGCACCGGTTCTGTGTATCCGTTGCTGGTGTCGGCAGATAAGACTGTATTTATAAAATCACCGGAGTATTGAGAACCATACTCAACCCAGCCAATGTCTCCTCCGCTGGTTGACGAAGAACCATCCTGGCTAAATTCAGAAACAACTTCGTTCCAGGGCCGTCCGGACTCCAGGGCCTCGTATGCGTTTTCTGCGAGCTCATCGGGCGATAAGTCATTTCTGGAGCCCCGAAAGAATATGTGGCTGACTTTACGGGCTGGGGTTCGTTCGCGTTTCTCTTCCATGTGAATCAGGTGATATCCAAATTGGGTCCGTACAGGCTCCGAAATTTCACCCGGTTCGAGGGAATAGAGTGCATCTTCAAACGATTTTACGGTAACACCGGCTGTTAACCAGGGAAGGTCACCGCCTGCCGAGCCCCCCTGAATTTGTGTTGAGTATTCGCTATTGAGTTCTCTCATAGTTTTTTCACCTGCAATAAACTGCTCCCTGGCCGTTTCCAGGACCTCGCGAGCTTCTGCTTCCTCAGCATCAGAACTATTTTCATTGAGCTGAATCAGGACGTGGCTGGATTTAATTTCCACCCCGCTTCGTTCCATAAATTCATCTGTCAGTTCTTTTTTTATCTCATTCTCAAGCCAGTACGAGAATGCCGCCTGTTTGGAGTAATTTTCATACTCTTCCATAATTCCTTCATCTTCAAATAACCCCTGATCCTCACCATACTTGAGCTTCAGTTTATAATCGATATAAAAGGGCAAAAACTCCCGAAGGTCCTCATCAGTGTACGTATTTTCCATGTTATTACGTTCGTAATACGAGATGAGCTCCTGCAAATAAACATTCTCCCCATCAATCTCGGCAATAACAGTTCCTTCTTGTTCAACTGAAGAACGAGGTTCCGTTGTTGAGCAACCGTAGAAAAGAATAAAAGACAGAGAAATACCAAGAAGTGCAATATAACTGCGGTGATTCATAGAATTGTTGTAAAAAATGTCATCAATTATTCAATCCTGAAAAGTAAAAGGATCAGCTGATTATCACAATATTTCGGGAATTTAATTCAGTCAGCGGCTGACCGCTATTTCTTGCAGATTATGCAGATGGTTTAACGCAGATCTGTGAGTTGAAGTATATGTGGTTTAAATAGGTAATAAGTGTTAATTGCCTGCATTTGTCTTACATCGGTTAGTATAAAATGCCGGCTATTGCGGCATTCATAAGATTTACGATAGATCCTGCAATAACTGCTTTAATCCCAAATTCGGCAAGTTCTGCTTTTCTGCCGGGTGCCAGCCCACCAATCCCCCCGATTTGTATAGCGATAGACGCAAAATTGGCAAATCCACAGAGGGCAAACGTAGCCATAGCAATCGTTTTTGGATTGATAGTATCCTGCTCAATTAATTCAAGAAGCCCGAGGTAAGCGATAAATTCGGTTGATACAATTTTGATTCCCATCAGGCTACCCGTAGCCAAAACATCTTCCCACGGTATCCCGATAAGCAGAGCAACAGGGGCAAATGCCCAACCTAAAATAGTTTCAAGCGTAAAATCTTCGAGATCAATCACTGAGGTGAGCATAGTGGCCTCTCCAAACCAACTCAAAAACGAGTTGATCATGGCAATTATGGCAATAAACGCCAAAAGCATAGCACCCACATTCAGGGCAAGCTTCAGCCCTTCAGTAGCTCCGGAAGCAGCGGCATCAATCCCGTTTTCGTCATTCTGTTCTACATTGGTTTCAATATCACCCATTGTTTCAGGCGTTTTATCTTCCGGATAGAATATTTTGGCGATCACAAGTGCCCCGGGGGCAGCCATAATGCTGGCGCCTAAAAGTTGCTCGGCAAATAGCTGACGGGCAAACTCAATACTAACATCATTTGCAACCGCATATGAGTCACCCAGCATTTGGATATATACTGCCATGATACCTCCCGCAATTGTTGCCATACCACCGGTCATAACAGCAAGGAGCTCCGAGCGGGTCATTCCCTCAATAAATGGCTTAATTAAAAGCGGAGATTCAGTTTGACCCACAAAAATATTACCGGTAACTGATAGCGACTCAGCCCCAGAAACACCCATCAGCTTACGCATGCCTTTAGCCATTACGGCCACAATTTTTTGTAGAATACCGTAGTGGTAAAGTATGGTTGTGATGGAGGCGAAAAAAACAATGGTTGGAAGTACCTGAAATGCAAAAAATGATCCCATACTTCCTTCCGTACCGGGACTCAGGGCAAGATCCCCGAAAATGAACTGTGCACCCTCTGTGGTATATCCAAGCAATAGTACAAAAAATGAACTCACCTGGCTAAATATCCATTTGGGCCAGCCAAGCGGAGCAAAAAATTCTCCCATCTGGCTCCCTTTTATTATAAAAATACCAAGCCCAAGCTGAAGTGCAATCCCCCTTGAAACCAGGTTCCAATTCACTTTTTTTTTGTTATTGCTAAACAGCCATGAAATACCAATAAGCCCCAGCATGCCAACAATTCCGTGTATGATGTCCATATTACTTGTTATGAGTCATTTTTTGTTTTATCCCGGATTTCAGCCGGAAGGATAGGAGGCAGGGTTGTTCCGCGTTTCTGATCAACCGGCGGCCGGAAACAGTGGCGTGCACGAGGTTCGTAGGCATCTTTTTCGCCTACCAAAACCTTGTCGTCGTTTTGCACAATGCGCTGGCTGTAGTTTGCCATCACACCACTTTCGGCACAAATGGCGTGCAGCTTGGTTACATACTCGGCTATTGCCAGCAGCTGGGGCATCGGCTCAAACGGCCGGCCTTCAAAATCCATATCAAGCCCCGCTATAATGACCCGCTTGCCGTCATTTGCGAGAGTATTGGCAACATCAACAATTCGTTCATCAAAAAATTGTGCTTCGTCAATACAAACCACCTTTGCAGATGAGGTGAGTAAAATAATCTGGTCTGCGGTATCTACCTGTATGCCGGGAAGGGTGGATTCGTTGTGAGAGACGATGTCGGTTTGGCTATAGCGGTCATCCACCGTCGGTTTTACAATCACAACTTTTTGGCCGGCAATGTGAGCGCGTTTCGCCCGGCGAATTAGCTCTTCGGTTTTCCCGCTGAACATACCGCCACAAACAACTTCAATCCAGCCCACATTGGCAGGTACAAACCATGGTTCGTTAATCATAGAGAACGTTTGATACAACTAATCAATTTCTGCGTGGAATATATCCCCTGAACAGCTAAAAGAAAAAGAGAAGTTTCCCGGATGTTGAACCTGTCTAACAAGGCAGCCTCGTTGCACACCGCTTAAATAGTTTAGGTTCTATGCTCCTGCTCGCCCGTTCCCCCTCTCTGTATTAATAAAGTGGAATTTAATGTCTGAATTATTTGAGCTTGTTTTCATAATAAATCACTTTTTGGAGAGCATTATATACCCGATATAAATTGAAGAGGATGTTTTTTGTAGAATTACCGAGTTCTTTTCATGATGATTTGTACCAGGCCTGAATATTCAGGTAATTCTCTGATTCATAAAAACGATCAAATACTCTTTCATTCTTTGAATTGATTGCTCATATTCTATCGCAGAATCTAATTGTGTTGCAGATCCATTCATGCATATATGATCTCCTAATTGATCAAACACTATATATTTGACTTACTGCCTTAAACATTTGAAACATATTGATACAATGAATAAAAAAATTCTTCTAACGGAATCGGATATTCCCACTCACTGGTATAATATTGTGGCCGATATGCCCAATAAGCCTCAGCCGCCACTGAATCCAAAAACCGGTAAACCGGCCGGGCCGGAAGACCTCTCTCCAATATTTCCGATGGGGTTAATAGAGCAGGAAGTATCGGCAGAACAGTATATTGAAATTCCGGATGAGGTTCGTGAAATCTATAAAATCTGGCGACCTACCCCGATGTACCGGGCAAGTGCGTTGGAAAAAGTACTCGATACGCCAGCTAAAATTTACTATAAATACGAGGGAGTTAGTCCAAGCGGTTCCCATAAACCGAATACGGCCGTTCCACAAGTTTACTACAACAAGCAGGAAGGAGTAAAGAGTATTACCACAGAAACCGGTGCGGGACAGTGGGGAACTGCTCTTGCTTTTGCATGTGCCCAGTTTGATGTAAACTGTGAAGTGTATATGGTTCGGATCAGCTTCGACCAGAAACCGTACCGGAAAGTGATGATGAATACGTTTGGTGCAGATGTTTATCCATCACCCAGTGATCGTACACAAGCCGGACGGGATATTTTAGCAAAAGAGCCGGATACAAGTGGCAGCCTTGGAATAGCAATTTCTGAAGCCATTGAGCGTGCAGTTGGGGATGAATCCACTAAGTATTCGCTTGGCTCAGTTCTAAATCACGTACTGCTGCATCAAACCATTATTGGTCAGGAGTCGATGAAACAGTTAGAGTACGCCGGCGATTATCCCGATATTGTTGTGGCACCCCTTGGCGGCGGTTCCAATTTTGCGGGAATCTCATTTCCGTTTTTGAAAAACAATCTTACAGAAGGAAAAAATACCCGGTTTGTAGCTGTTGAACCCGCATCGTGCCCAAAACTAACCAAGGGTGAGTTTATGTATGATTTCGGGGATTCTGCAGGCTACACTCCGCTGCTGCCTATGTATACCCTCGGCCACAATTTTACACCGGCCGCTATCCATGCCGGCGGACTCCGGTATCATGGCGCCAGTGTGCTTTGCAGTCAGCTTTTAAAAGATAACCTGATTGAAGCAGTAGCCCTGCAGCAGCTTGAATGTTTTGAAGCCGGCGTTCTTTTCGCCAAAACGGAAGGCATTATTTCAGCCCCGGAAGCCACTCACGGCATTGCGCAGGTTATTCGTGAAGCAAACAGGGCAAAAGAGGAGGGTACAGAAAAAACCATACTCCTGAATTTATGCGGACATGGATTTGTGGATATGTCTGCCTACGAAGATTATTTTGCCGGCAAGCTCAACGACCACTCCTTTACAGACCAGGAGCTGCGTAAAAACCTCGAAGAAGTTCGATCATTACCGGTAAACCTTTGATGGGGGATGGTTTCAGGTACCTCAGTATACATTTTAGGTGTATCTGTACCCCGGCCTTTAGCTGCACGTGCTTTTAGGCTTACAATTACCCAATAGTTACCGCTGTGCTGGAACCGTAGACTCTGAGTCCGATCCTTAAAATTGGCTGTGTTCATGTTATGCTGCGTCCTGGCTTGGCATCCCCAGCCTTTTTTAAGAACCGTATCCTCCCGCCAGTAGAACGCGCACGATGACGCCCTTTTTAGACTGCCTTTGCCATATTCTTTCGAAATCAGGTATGGACTACCGTTAAACCGAAGCCCTGTTGTTGTCAATATCTGAGCGATTGGACTTATCTCTGTTTCTATTCAATGTGTCAGAAAATGTCAACTGCCGGAAACCAACGGCATCAGATCCCTCTTTA
>JAWLEH010000004.1:0-85778 GCA_041686215.1 Balneolaceae bacterium
AGAACCTGTATTGATTCAATGTCCTGAGGGTTTAACCAGTTTGCAAAATCATCCTGCACAGGTGTTCCATCTATAATATACAGAGGATCATTGTTCTGGAATGAACTTATTCCCCTGATGCGTACCGTACTTCTTGCACCGGGAGACCCACTGGTTTGAACCGTAACACCTGAAACAGTGCCTTCCAGATTTTGTATTGCACTCGAAGAAGTTTGACTGGATATATTTTCAACATCCGCAGTTGAAATGGAGCCGGTAATATCTCCACGCCGCTGTACGGAATAACCTGTAACAATTAATTCATCAAGTTCAGCTACTCTTTCTGTTAACTGAACGTCAATTTCGGAACGGCCATCTACGTCTATTTCTCTGCCCACAAAACCAACAAAGGAGAAAACCAGCACACCATCCGGCGGAGCCATGATTGTGTAGGACCCGTCCAGATTTGTTGTGGTCCCTCTGTCTGATCCCTGAAGCAGAATTGTAACTCCCGGAAGAGTTTCACCTTCATCTGACGTAACGGTACCTGTGACTTCAATATCTTGCCCAAATGCGGTTCCGCAGAAAAGTAGCAGGAGGAGGAACCCTGCACCTGTTTTTTTTACGTATGACAGGGAATGATAAATCCTGTCACGTAAGTGAAAGTTTTGTACCCGTATTGACATATTTTACCTTCTGTTTAGTGTTTGGTGTTCTTATTTAGTTTAGAAATAAGGTGATTAATTTAAGCGTTTTATCTAAGAAGCGCTTCCAATTTTTATATAAAATTTGAATGATTTTATTGTTTGGATGTACTGAATAAAACATTATTCAGAGTCGCTGATATAGTATCAGTTACTGTTTTTAATGAAAGTGGACATAAAAAAATAATTTTCAATTCAGTACAATTAATTAGCACCTTTTCTTGGCACAGTAGTTTGTTAAAAGATTTAATTTAATGCAACTCTAAGTAAAATCTTTTTGCCCATTAAAGCAAATAGTTAATTCCATATCATGGAAATTATTATAAAAGGCACTCTTCAAAACTATTAAGTACTTGTTTTTATTATATAAATGATACTTTAGGCAAAATGAACAAATTTTTCTCAAACAAGCTTTTCAGATACTATAACCGCAAACAAAAGATGTTACATTTTAAATGTAATAGTTACACTTAACCCTTGCTTTTATACTTCACCACAATTAATAAACCACCTTTTATCTGCAATTCTTCAAATTCTGCTTCCAGGGTTTGAGGGTTAGCTTTAAGATTGCTAACATCCCTCCCCATTCCGGAACCTTTTGGACTTCAGTTTCCTAAATCAGCAAATAAGTCATTTCCATATTGAATAAGAAAATACAATTAACATTTATTTGCCTGCTATCCCTTCTGTTTGGATGCTCTCATGAAAAAATAGAACTCACCTGGGTTGATGAGAACGGCTACCGCTGGGCAGATCTTCCGGAATTAAGAAATTCTGACCCCGGATTTGAACAGCTCACCTCTTCTGTGACCGGCATTACCATAGAAAACGAGTTATTGGGTGAACAGGTAGATGAAAACAGAGTTCTTATGAATGGATCAGGTGTTGCCGCCGGAGATGTAGACGGCGATGGTCTTGTGGATCTGTATTTCGCCCAGCTGTATGGGGAAAACAGGCTCTATAAAAATCTTGGCGGATATCAGTTTGAGGACATTACCGACAAGGCGGGGGTCGCTCATGAAGGTTATTTATCAACCGGAACTCTTTTTGCCGATGTAAATGGAAATGGGCATCTGGATCTGTTGGTCACATCCATTGAAAAAGAGAATACCCTGTATATAAATGATGGCAACGGGAATTTCGAACGTAAAGAAAATAGTGGGCTGGGTCCGTCTGACGGAAGCATGAGTATGGCCCTTGCGGATATCAACGGAAGCGGATACCCGGACCTTTACATCGTAAATTATAAAAAGAAATCCGTAAGAGATATCTATCCGTTTAAAGATCTGGCCCGGGAAAATATGGTATTTCGCGACTCACTTATTGCCCCTTATAATGAAGAATTTGCACTCATCAAACGTGACGACCAAGCTTCAGATCCGCGGGAACTTGGGGAGAAAGATGAATTGTACATCAATAACGGAGACGGAACATTCAGCCGGGTTGAGGACGAGAAAAAAACTTTTAAAAAAAGTGACGGGTCTCCCGGTGGGCTTCACAGGGACTGGGGCCTTACCGCACGATTCCAGGATTTAAACGGAAATGGCCTCCCCGATCTTTATGTAGCAAATGACTTTTGGACACCCGACAGGATCTGGATGAACCAGGGTGATGGCACCTTCCAGGCTCTGGATACACTTGCCATCCGTAACTCCAGTTTCTCTTCTATGGCGGTCGATTTTTCTGATATCAACCGAAATGGCTTCACAGATATCTTTGTCGTGGAAATGCTGAGCATGCAGCATCAAATGCGTCTCATTCAGATGGATTCAAAATATCCCTATCCATTGCGAGTGGGCGAATATACGAACCGCCCTCAGTATAACCGTAATTCCCTGTTTGTTAACCGGGGAGATAACACCTACGCAGAAACCTCCTATTTTAGCGGGAACCAGGCCAGTGAATGGTCCTGGACAACCCGGTTTATGGATATAACTCTGGATGGCTACGAAGATATACTTGTGAATACAGGATTCAAACTGGATCTCCAGGACCTTGATGCTCAGCTTAATTATGTCAGCCGGGCCATTTCTAATGAATCATCATCTGAACTTTCCCTGATGGTGCATCCCGAGTTGCGCCAAAAAAATATTGGATTCAAAAATAACGGAAACCTGACTTTCTCAAATGTAAGCAGCGACTGGGGATTTACGGGAGAAGACATCTCGCTCGGCATGGCTGTTGCCGACCTGAACAACAACGGGCTGCTCGACCTTGCTGTCAGCCGCATGGATGACGAAGGCGTTGTTTATCGAAACACTGTATCAGCCCCGCGAATTGCCGTTCGGTTGAAGGGCACATCCCCCAATACGCAGGCTATTGGTACAAAATTAGAGTTACGCGGCGGCCCTGTTGAAAGTCAAACCAAGCAAGTGTTTACAACTGGAGAGTACCTGTCAGGCTCCGATCCTATGACGGTATTCGCTGCCGACCCTGAGTATGCAAACCATACCCTCTTCATTACCTGGCCGGATGGTACCACCAGCCGTCTCGACAGCCTCCGGGCCAATCGCAAATATGAAATCAACCAGTCTGATTTCCCAATCATCAATTCTGAGGATGCGGAACAGTTAAGTCAGCAAAATGACGGGTCGGATACAACCGAAGATTCCCCCACAACTTTCAGCGACATCTCAGATCAGATCAGCCACAGCCATCATGAAGAATTGTATGATGACTATACCATACAGCCGCTGCTGCCTTATAAGCTGAGCCAGTTTGGCCCCGGTTTGGCCTGGTTAGACGTTACATCCGATGGCCGGGATGAATTGATTATCGGTACGGGGCGTGGAGGCGAAGCATCTGTTTTCCGGTTTGATGATGGAGAAAATGCCACACCTCTCGATTTTGTGGAACTGACAGACAGGGTTTCAGGGGATCAGGCCGGAATGGCCGGATGGACAGCCAATGGACGAACTCATGTTGTGGTGGGTATGGCAAATTATGAACAGGGAACAGCCCGGGTGCCTTCTGCGGTTCATTATCAAATTGAGAACGGCAGTATGGTTGCAATAGATTATTTGCCCGGTGCACTCTCCACAACCGGATCGGTTGCCGCCGCGGATTACAACGCCGACGGGCAGATGGACCTTTTCATCGGGGGACGATTTCTTCCCGGGCAATACCCGGAAAACGCATCATCCAGGTTGATGCAGCTCGAAGACGGAAACTGGGTGCCGGATCAAGTGAATAATGAAGTCTTCAGTGATATTGGTTTAGTAACAGATGCGCTGTTTATTGACCTGAATAAAAACGGTGCACAGGATTTAATTCTTGCAACAGAATGGGGGCCTGTGCGGGTCTTTGAAAACGAAAATGGCAGGTTTGTTGATCAAACAGAAAAATGGGGCCTTCATGAGTTTAACGGGCTTTGGCAGGGGTTATCCACAGGTGATTTTACCGGCAACGGTTACCCCGACTTAGTCGTAACCAACCGCGGAGAAAACAGTCCCTACCAGCTCAACGATAGTAAGTATCCCCTTAAACTATTTTACAGAGATTTCAACCAAAACCAACAACTGGACATTATAGACACCTATTACGATGAAGCTACGGGCGGTTACGTTCCCCGCAGGAAGTACCTGGATTTTAGTCCGCTTCACGAAAATATGCTCTTAAATATCGGGTCTCACCGGGAATTTGCGCGTTCCACAATTGAGGACCTGACACGTATGGATCCCGACGACATTCCGTCCAAATCTGTCAACACGCTGCAGCACACGGTATTTGTCAACAACGGTGGTAAAGAATTTACGGCCACTCCCCTACCGGATGAATCCCAGCTTTCTGCGGGTTTTTATGCGGGTGTGGCAGACATGGATAATGATGGAAATGAAGACATTTTTATGAGTCAGAACTTCTTCCCTGTTTATAATCCGGAAAGCAACCCACGTTTGGATGCAGGACGCGGAATGTGGCTCAGAGGTGATGGAAGCGGGAATTTTGAACCTGTTCCCGGTCATATTTCCGGCATCGAGGTATACGGGGATCAGCGGGGTGCCGCTCTTGGTGATTTTGACCGGGACGGGCGAGTGGATCTTGCCGTTTCGCAAAATGCGGCAGAAACCCGGCTGTTCAGGAATGAAACTGAGAAGAAAGGAATCCGCGTGACTCTCACAGACGGCCCGCAAAGTAACACTGCCGGCGTAGGTTCCTCCGTTCGCCTGCAGTATGGGGATGACCGGCACGGACCTGTCCGGTATATTCAGGCAGGATCAGGCTACTGGTCTCAAAACAGTTTAACCCAGGTATTGGGATATAACGAATCACCATCTGCAATTGAAGTAACCTGGTTCGATGGAACCGTACAAACCGTTGAGATCAATAGTGGCCAAACCAACTACCAGGTCTCCTACCCTGATTAACAGTGGAACAAAAAACAGAAGGATTGAAATTATCAAAAATCGCAGGGTTATGATTCAGATCACAAAAAGGAATAATCAAGTTCTGCCTGCAATTCTGCTTTTTACGTCACTTTTCCTGGTATTCGCAATTAGCTGCCAATCGGACAGCGACAAAGCGAGCGATCCGTTTGAAGTGATTTGGGAGCGGCAATTCCCCGAGCTCAGCAATCACTCATCGCCCAGGGCTACAGCCGACCTGGATGGTGATGGCGTAACGGATATTGTTTTAGGTTCCGGTATGGAAGAAATGGCAAGCACACCCACAGGTATCATTGCCGTCAGCGGTGCCACCGGTGATACCCTCTGGACACACCCCGCGCGGGATCAGGTGTTTGGGTCTCCAACTTTTTTAGATATCACACAAGATGGTGTTGATGATGTCATCATCAACGGCCGGGCAGGAATTCTGACGGCTGTTGAGGGTTCGACAGGATCTGTACTATGGGAATTTTTACCGGATGTAACTTTCGATGATGCCCGGGAAATGGGAATCTATAATTTCTACAATGCCCAGGTAATTCCGGATCAAAACGGCGACGGTCTGTCCGATCTTCTGGTCGCAAATGGCGGAGATTACACCATCCCGCCTTATGACGAAAACCGACCGGCTGGAAAACTGATGATTATTTCTGCTGCCGAAGGTGACATTCTTGCCGAAGCAACCGTGCCCGACGGGAAAGAGACCTACATGTCGGCAGTTATCGCAAAACTCCATGAAACGGATGAAAATTACAGTGTGATCTACGGAACCGGCGGAGAGACCATCGGGGGAAGTCTCTACCTGGTAACACTGGAGGATGTTATGAATGAGGATCTGTCCGGTTCCGAAAAGCTGGCCTCCGGGAGTGACAAGGGATTTATTGCGCCCCCGGTGCTGGCGGATTTAAACGGGGATGGCTACCTGGATATTACGGCAAATGCAGTTGATGGGCGAACCATTGCTATCAGCGGTGATAATTACTCCCGGCTGTGGAGTGTTGAAATTGAAAATACTGAGGTCTATGGATCTCTTTCAGCCGGCAGGTTTACAACGGATTCCAGGATAGACCTTTTTACCACTTCTTCAATTGGTACATGGCCCAACCTGCGTGATAATCACCATGTATTGATCCACGGAAAAACAGGCGAAATATTGTCGCAGGATACACTTGGTGTGTTTCAAACCGCCTCTCCAATAGCCGCTGACGTAACTGGTGACGGCAACCCCGAAGCCATCCTCAGCGTAAACATTGGCTACGAACAGTTTGACGAATCTTATCACTACAACCACATGCTGGTTGCAAATGATTTCAGAAACCAGCGACAGTTTACCCTGGATGAGTTACAGCCCGGTGCGAACCTCTCTTCTACGCCCTGGGCAGGCGACCTTGATGATAATGGCCGGCTTGATATCATTTACCTGGTTACGCATGACCAAAAAGACATTTTTGGCGTGAATGGATTTACCTTGTACCGGCTGCAGACTCGTCACAGCACTACAACCGAAACACCATGGGGTTCGTATATGGGGAGTGATTTTGACGGTGTTTATAAGAAGTAGGTCTTCAGTTTGACAAGAGAGAGAAGGAGATGTCGGATTGGTGTCCGGCATGACGGTATCAATATGTACATTTTCTAATATTCGCACTTTTTGGACAGCCTCATTTAGGGGTGGTTTAAACAGCGTTTGATTTTTATTCGAACCTAAAAACCTTAGGCCTACCACCCCCGGGAGGCTGTCCAGAAAGTAAATCAATAAACAAATCAGCTTAAATAATTTAGACATTTAATCCCTCTCTATTAGTTAGAGAGGGATATAGGGTGAGTACGGAGGGAAAGCCTAAATTATTTAAGCGGTGCTCGACGAATTATACCTTTTTGGACAGCCTCAGTGCTTTTTGCTCTGATTTATAATCGAACTAAGGTTCAATTAATCCGCCTTAAATTCCACCCCGGTAATTATCAGACTCCCCTCTTCACGGTCATCTGCCGGTGTGCTCACAAAATAGAGATCGTGAGAATTATTATCATCTACAGGTTCTATGGAAATCTGCACAACATCCCCGAAAAATCCCTCTGGTGAACGTGTATCCGGTTTTGCTAAGCCTTCGCCAATTACTGTGCCTTCCGGCGAGCCGAGACGTACCTCATAATTGTGTCCGTATTGAATCGCCTCCTGTGCGCCAACCGTTAGTTCAATTGAGCTAATATCCTTCATATGAATACCATTCAGGCTAAATGAACCCGGCTCATTTTGAATCATCAACATCGTATTTCCATCAAATTGCATGGAGTTATAATTTTGGAGGTTACGGGCTGAAGTGATACCCATCCGGCTGTTTCGTAAGGTTTTTGTGGCATTGCCGCTTAAGGGTTTCACCTCTTCTGTACCTTCATCTGTATATGTTGCAGAAACGGTCAGCAACCCATTTTCTACAGGTTCTTCGCCGAGAGTTGGCTCGATTGATCCTTCAATCGGCAAAGATTCTGCCATTTCTTCATCAGCAGCGAGCGATTCAATCCATGCTACTATTTTATAAGCATCTGATTCCGGCAGGTCTGAATGGGCGGGCATAGCAACTTCTCCCCAAACACCAGAACTTCCACTGATAATGCTGTTTGCAAGGTAGTCTGCAGCATCATCACTATCTTTGTAGCGGTCGGCTATCGCCTGGTATGACGGGCCTACGGAACTTTCTACCTGGTTGTGGCACGCCCTGCATCCGAGGGATGTAACCAGGTTTCTGCCTGACAAAACATCCGTTACAATCAGGTGGCCTTCCGGTCCTTCGGTCTCTTCCTCCTCTTCACTCACTTCAACATAATCGGCGGACACAAACAGGTTTTCCGGGTTAATGTCGGCCGTTTCACCATCAGGCGCAATATCTTCAATCCGCACACTGTACTCTACTTGTTTGCCGGGAAAGTAAAATGAACGGTTTCCATGGAATTCGATATCTACAACCGGAGCGGCATTTCCTGCATATACGGAAATGGGTTCAGCCCGTGAAGATAGCCCCCCTGTATCCTCAGCCTCAACAGACACACTGTAATCTCCAATTTGTTCGAAGGTATGCTGCAATCTTGGTTCATCCGTCTCTATTACTTCTCCGGAGCTTAGTTCCCATGTGTAGGTTAACGGATCATTTTCCAGATCTTCTGCATCTGCGGTAAATGTGGCATCAAACGGCAGCAGGCCCGAGGTTCTGTCAACGCTGATGGAATGAACAATAGGCGCGCGGTTCCCGGGATTAAAATCAATCCTTGACAGCCCTGAATCAGAATTTTTAGAAAACCATCCCTTGCCATACTCCAGCACATAAAGATTGCCGTCCGGACCAATCTCCATATCCATAATGGCGTTAAAAGTTGTCTTGTCCATAAACGGCTCCATTTTCGAAAACTCACCATCCGGGTGCATTGTAACCACCCGTATCCAATCGCGGATCCAGTCGTAAATAAAGAGTTTTCCATCGTAATAAGATGGCAGCCCGGCTTCATCCGGGTACAGGTCGGAATAGAAAACCGGCCCGGCCATTGCATTTCGTCCACCTGATGTTACCATTGGAAACTCCTCCGAAGCTGTATAAGGATACCAAATAAACGCTGGTCTTACCTCGGGCAGCTCGCGAAGGCCGGTATTATTCGGAGAATCGTTGATGGGGTTTTCCGGATCGAAAATTTCACCGGGTGTCCCGGTTGCATAATCGTACCTGTTGTAGGCAAAATTATTGCCGACAAAAAATGGCCACCCATAGTGGCCGGCATCTCGTGCCACGTTAATTTCATCATACCCCAGAGAACCCCGCACACCAATGCTGTCTGCCCTGGCATCAGGACCCACATCTCCCCAAAACAGGGCGTCCGTTTTTGGGTCTACCGAAATCCGGTATGGGTTTCTTGTTCCCTGTACATAGATTTCAGGACGTGTTTTCTCGGTTCCTTCTGCATAGAGGTTCCCTTCCGGGATGTCGTACGTACCATCTTCATTCACTTGAATACGAAGAACTTTCCCCCTAAGGTCGTTCGTGTTTCCTGACGTCCTCCGGGCATCGTACTGCTCAAATCCGGGCCGATCATCCAGAGGTGCATATCCATCCAGCTGGTGTTCCTGATTTGGCTGGTTGAACGGGGTGGAATTATCTCCTGTGGACAAATAGAGCAGTCCTTCACTGTCAAATGCTATAGACCCGCCGGTATGGCAACAGATATCCCGCTGCGAGTACAACTCCAACACAGTTGTTTCGGACTCCATATCCAGCTGATCATTTTCAAACCTAAATCGCGAGAGCCGGTTTACAGATGTATCAGCTGGGGCATAATAGATATACACAAAACTATTGTTCTCAAAATCAGGATCAGCGGCCATTCCAACCACACCTTCCTCAGCGTTTACATTTTCAACATCGGTTTCAAAATAAGAGTCAAGATATCCTGCCCGTGAAAGCGAATCCTGCTCGTTTTTGTATAAAAGAATCTCTCCTCTTCGCTGTGCAATCAGCACGTCTAAATTTGGAAGAATTGCCATCTCGGTGGGTTCGTAAAACTCTCCGGTTGAGAGCGGAGTTTTTGTAAACCGGTTTTCCTCGGGTGCTGATTCTGTTTTTGCATTGGAATAGTCGGGCCGGTTTTCTCCAACTGCATATTCAATCCCCTTAAGCAGATGGTTCAGATACTCTTCTTCCTCGTACGATTCAGACGTATGGCCAAGGCCCGTGTAAAAAGCCCTTCCGCCATCAAATTCATGAAACCATGCAATCGGGTGATACCCCATCTCCATTCCCCCATCGTAGCTATCTTCATCTACAGTTAGAAGCACATTCGTCTCATCAAAAAGATCCCGGTAGCTGTACCACTCGTCCGTACGCTCCCAGCGATCCGGTAAAAATTCTGTCGAGGGGTGATCGTGGTTTACAACCTCCAGGACGCCCTCCTGAACATTGGGATGCGGATCATTAATACCGGGATGGTCGGAAAAATAGCCGCCTACAAGACGCCCGTACCATCCCCAGTGATATTCGGTATCTGCTGCCGAATGAACTCCTACAAATCCACCCCCCGCCTGGATAAATCGCTCAAACTCTGTCTCCTGGTAGTGATCCAGAACATCACCGGTTGTATTCAGAAAGACAACGGCTGCATACTGTTGCAGGTTTTCTTCCGTAAAGACCCCGGCATCTGTTGTGGTGTCTACCGCGAAACTGTTCTCCGCACCAAGTTTTTGAATTGCTTCAACTCCATCGGGTATTGAGGTATGGTAAAAACCGGCTGTTTTTGAAAAAACTAAAATGCGTGGATCTTCTTTGGCACAGGAAGAGAAAATGAAACCAATGAAAACGAAAAGTACTACGAATCTGTAGAGTGTGTATCGGAAAGCCATCTAATCAATTAAGTTTATTTTTAAAGTGCACATTGATAACCATTTTTATGGTTAGTTCAAAGAATCCCAAGCGTAAAATAATGTTTTATACTGAAGAAATACTTTAAACAACCGGATCTATGGGATTTTTGTACCCCGGGTCTCCGTTTGGAGGAATATCCATCTTAGGGCTGGTTGTATGCCGAATGAATCCCTTATAGTGCTGCAAATGAAAAGTAATGCAAAAGCCCTTTGCATACCGTTTCCTAAAGATCACGATATTCAAGCTAAATTCTCATTTTTAATCTATAATTACCACTCAAACGCTCCCCGGCCATTTCTTATTTCGTATGATGAAGACTATTAAACAGAAACAAAATGCCCCAGCAAGACGACAAACAGAGAAGCGTTAAAACGCTCAGAAAAACTCTTACTGATATTTTTGCCCTCAGCAAGCCATACCGGCTTCGGTTTTACCTGGCGACAGTTGCGGTGCTGGTAGCATCTGCCATCTGGCTGACAGTACCCCTCGGGCTTCGGGAACTCATTGATGCTGTATTCGAGGTGGGAAACCGCAGCCTGCTGAACTGGCTTGCTATCGGGCTCTTCGCCCTCTTCATACTTCAGTCCCTGTTCTCATTCTTCGGAAACTATCACCTCGAGTGGGTGGGTGAACGGGTGATCACCGATCTTAGAAAGAAGTTGTATCAACATCTGCACCGCCTTGGGTTCAGGTTTTATGAAGAGCGCCGGCTGGGTGAAATTACTTCACGACTGACCAATGATGTCGGCTCAATCCGAACGGCCCTAACCGACTCTCTCCCGCAACTATTTACCATCACATTCTCTTTGATTGGGTCCGTCACGCTAATGGTGATTCTGAACTGGCGGCTAAGTCTCGTCATATTTGTGACCGTCCCACTCATTACGATCGCCACCCGTTATTTTGGGCAGAAAATCCGGAGACTTTCAAAAGATATTCAGGACGAACTGGCTGAATCAACAGCCGTAGCCGAGGATGCACTGGGTGCTGTGCGACTTGTAAAGGCTTTTGTACGTGAAGATTATGAAGTGAACCGATACTCAACAGCCGTTGAACAACTCTTTGGAACAGCCCGACGAAAAGTGGTGCTTACCCAGCTCTTTTGGTCCGGTGTAGGTATTATGTTTATGAGCACACTGGTCATCATTTTTTGGTATGGCGGAATAGAAGTTCTTGCTGGGCGACTCACGGCCGGCGACCTCGTAGCTTTCATCATATACGCGCTGAATATCTCCCGATCGGTTAGCCAAACCTCCCGACTCTATGCCGCAGTAAATACCGCTGCGGGTGCATCAGAGCGTATTTTTGAGCTTCTTGATGAAATTCCCGAAATCATGGATTCCGACAATGCTCAAACTGTTACCCGGTTTGACGGCTCCATAAGGGCAGAAAATATCTGGTTCAGTTATGATGACGGCCGGCCGGTTCTAAAAGACATTTCCTTTGAAGCGGCTGCCGGTGAAACAATTGCACTGGTAGGACCAAGCGGTGCAGGAAAAACAACCCTCCTCAACCTGATTCCAAGATTCTACGATCCTCAAAAAGGGGGCATTTTTATTGACGGTACAGATATCCGGGTTTACAAAATCAAATCGCTGAGGGAAAAGATTTCTATTGTCCCTCAGGAAGTTCATCTGTTTGGAACATCCGTTAAGGAGAACATTCGGTATGGGAATCTCACCGCTTCTGATGAGGAGGTGACAGATGCTGCAAAAGCAGCAAACGCCCACGATTTTATTGCAGATATGCCGGAGGGATATAATTCCATGATCGGAGAAAAGGGTGTGAAGCTGAGCGGCGGCCAGCGGCAGAGGCTTGCTATTGCACGGGCCATCCTGAAAAATCCGGCAATTCTCTTGCTCGATGAAGCCACCTCCTCCCTCGATTCTGAATCAGAAGCACAGGTTCAGGATGCACTTTATCGCCTTATGCAGAACCGAACCACATTCGTGATTGCGCACCGTCTGTCCACCGTGCAGCATGCTAACCGAATTCTGGTACTCGAAGAAGGGAACATTGTAGAGACCGGTACACATACAGAGCTTATCGGAAAAGAGGGGCTTTACAGTCACCTTTATGCACTGCAGTTCAGGGATCTGGATGAAATGGTTGATTAGTTGATTGGGGATTAGGTAAATGGGAAATTAGTTGATTCGATAAATAGTTGAATGGAGAATGAATTTTGCAACCGCTGAACCAATTGCATCATTTTAAATCTTAACCCGGATTATTCCCCAAGAAATTTGGCTGTGAACAAGGCGAACAGGAAACTTGTGTCAGGCTCATACTTTGAATTTCTGTATTTATATCTTTACTTCGTCGTTCGATTTTATTTTAGAATATGAGTCTATATTTAATCAATCATTGCATCTTTATGACACATTCAACGTTTTCAAATGCATTTATCCGGTCATTTCGATCAGGATTTCTTTTGCTTGCCCTTGCATTCTGCTGTTCAATCGGTTCGGAGGTTTTTGCACAAACAGGATCACCTGACCCTGCACGATTTGAACAGGAAATTGAAGCGTTCGAAAGCTGGGATGCCAAAAATTCTGCTCCTGAAGATGCAATTCTGTTTGTGGGAAGTTCCAGTATCCGCTTTTGGGACACAGCAGAGGCTTTTCCAGGCTACAAGGTCATAAACCGTGGATTTGGCGGAGCGCACATCACCGATGTGCTTCACTACTACGACCGGGTCATTGGCCGGTTTGACCCACGCTTAATCATTTTTTACTGTAGCGAAAACGATATCGCCGCCGGCCTCGACTCTGACAAAGTTTTTGATGACTACACCGAACTTCTGGACAAAATCGGTCAATCTTTTCCAGATGCAGATTTTCTCTTTGTTTCCATTAAACCAAGCAACAGCCGGCTTACGCATTCTGATAACTTTGAAGCATTCAACAGCCGGGTTAAAACATACCACCAAACCAATGAACAACTCCACTTTATTGATCTTGCAGCTCCACTTACCGATGAGGAAGGCAGGCCGGATGATGCTTATTTTGTGGATGACCGGCTTCATTTGAATGAGGATGGATACCGACTCTGGAATGAGAAAATGCGAGAATTTCTGGAAAACAATCAGTAATTCGGGTTGTTTTAACTGCTGATTTTATGCGAACGTTTTGCACAAGTACGAAACCAGTTGTACATGGGAAAACAAAAAGTCACGTGTTCATCAAATGCCCCATCGACTAAACCCATCACTTCTGCGGAATTACCCGCCTCGGGACTCTTGGTTTATCTGCGCTTCTAAACCCCGCACTGCGCGCCGGCAACACCACCGCGCTTATGCGGGGCTATGGACATGATGCCCCTCCCAGGGCATTTTGTTTCGCACAAGCGCGAAACCAAACCATTTATAAAGTGACGGAAACGTGAGTGGTTTGCTACTCAAGAATCGAGTTTTCGAAATCAAACCCTCCGGTCTTGATGGGTGAAGCTCATTTTTTTGAACGCGCCAGCGAAATTGCATAGATTGCATCACAGCGCGGGAGAAATCGCTATGAGCGCTCACAATGTGAGCATTCTCATAGTGTACCCGTGCGGGCAAACCATTCCCGGAAGCCATCATAACAGGGAGTTTTTGCATACTTTCTTTTTTAATCCAGCTTTAGCGGGGTGGCGGTCCACCTGTCCCCACGGGGAAAGTAAGAAGGGGAATAAACGTCATGATTAGAATCTGTCATCGGTAACAGTATAACGGCTTAGCTGAGCCGCGGATTATCAAAACTAAACCGCCACCTCACCAGACTGGACTTTCCACAGCTGATTGTAGTTTCCGTTCTGGCTGATGAGTTGTTCATGAGTCCCCTCTTCCACCAGCTCACCGTTCTCCAGAACAAAAATATTATCCGCGTGGCGAACCGTCGACAAACGGTGGGCGATGATTATCGTTGTGCGGTCTTTGGCAATCCGAAAAAGGGAGCGCTGGATAGCCGCTTCCGTTTCATTATCCACCGCGGATGTGGCCTCATCAAGAATCAGTATGGGCGGATTCTTTAAGATAGCACGTGCCAGGGAGATACGCTGACGTTGTCCGCCCGAAAGTTTCTGCCCTCTTTCGCCAACAACGGTTTCGTAGCCATTTTGCAGATCCAACACAAAATCATGAGCCTCTGCAAGTTTCGCTGCATTTATAACCTCCTCATTGGAGGCATCAAATGTTCCGTACCTGATGTTTTCAGCCACTGTGCCATGAAACAGAAATACATCCTGACTGACAAGCCCGGCAGCCCGGACAAGATCATTCATTTTGTACTCACGCAGGTCGGTTCCGTCAAGTAATATCCGGCCACCTGTTACATCGTAAAACCGCATCAATAACTTAATCATGCTACTTTTACCGGCTCCAGTGGCGCCTACAATCCCTACCGTTTCACCCGGTTCAATTTCCAGGTCCAGATTTTTTAATACCGGCCCACCACTGTTATACCGGAAGGAAACGTTTTCAAATTGGTAGTCTCCTTCCACTGCATCAACAGGAAGCGGAACGGTTCCATCCTCAAGGCTCTCCTCTTTTTTCAACAGACTCATAACTCGTTTCGTGCTGGCCATCGCCCGCTGATAGAGGTCAAACGTTTCGCCAAGGCGGGTCAGCGGCCAGAGAAGTCGCTGGGTTACAAAAATTAAGACGCTGTAGAGCCCTACTTCCATATTTCCCTCCAGCGTTTTAAACCCGGCAAAGATCAGGATCCCGATAAATCCTGCAAGAATTAGCATACGAATGAGAGGAATGAAGGCAGCACTCAGACGGATAACACTCTGATTCGCTTTTTTATAGTTATCAGACAGTTTTGCAATTCTGCCGTTCTCGTAGGCTTCCGTACCAAAACTTTTGATGGTGGCCATTCCTCCAAGGTTGTTCACAAGCTGCGAACTGGTTTCACCCGCCCGTTCCCTCATCTTACTGTAGCGCGGAGCCAGCTTTTTTTGAAACCAGACCGCTCCCCAGATGATAAACGGCATGGGAACCAGCGCCATCCAGCCAATTTCAGGCGCAGAAAATATAAAAATTGACCCGATGACTGTAACGGTTACAACCACCTGAATCAGATCGTTGGCTCCGTGATCCAGAAACCGCTCCAGCTGGTTGATATCATCGTTCAGAATGGCAATCAGGTCGCCGCTCGACTGATCTTCAAAATAGGCCATACTCTGATTTTGCATATTTCTGTATGCATCGCTCCTTAGGCTGTGCTGTGTAAACTGGGCGAGATCACGCCAGTATATTTCAAATAGGTATTGAAACACCGACTCAAACACCCAAACAACAACCGTGATACCGGCAAGCCAGATCAGCTGATGAAATGGATTAGTCACACCCAGGCTCCCGATCAGACTCTCTTCCCCCTTTACTACTACATCAACAGCTGCACCAATAAGAATGGGAGGTGCAAGATCGAACAGTTTGTTGAGAACAGAAAAAAGTGTGGCAAGCTGAACTTTCCTTCGATATGGACTCATATACCGAAGTAGCTGACGAAGCGGATGTGAATTTATACTACTTTCTAATTTCATAATAAACAATAACTTACTTTTTACCCATAAGAAGCTGCGTTAACAGTGTACCTTCTGGGTAGCTAAAGAAATCAACGCCGCTCAAACGTAGCAGGTTCTGATTAAAATTACTACTATCATAATCTCTTTTTGATTTTAACCGGTACACATACACTCCCCGGCAGGTTGGAGCAAATGTAAAACTACTTTAGAAAGTGGAACCACTACGCAAAAAATTTGTTTGAAAACTATTATGCTTCATATGTGTATTTACAACGGTTTGTCCATAAATGAATAAACCCAAGAACCTAAATCCTGTTGGTAAAAAAGAGCGCATCCACGCTCTTGATTCACTTCGTGGTTTTGCAATTTTTGGAATTTTCATCATCAATATCCGGGTATTCAGCGGATACTCTTTTATGATGGACGATCTGAAGAGTAGCCTTTGGCTGGCCAACTGGAACGCAACATTTGACTGGCTGCATACACTCTTTTTTGCCGGTAAATTTTACACACTCTTTTCCCTGCTATTCGGAATTGGATTTGCCATTCAGTTTATACGCGCATCATCTACCGGCCGGTCGTTCAACCTGCACTTCAGCCGCCGTCTGTTTTTTCTTTTATTGATCGGAATCGTACATCTATGGGGAATCTGGTTCAGCGATATCCTTGTAATCTATGCTCTTTGCGGATATGTTATCCTCCTGTTTTCCCGTTTTTCAAACGCTGCTCTTTTGTGGGCAGCTTTCCTCGTCCTTCTGTTGCCGGGTTTTCACGCCTGGTACCTCAGTGCCTATGATACTGTCTATACTGATCACTTATACACCCTCCTTTCGGAAGCCTGGAATTTTATGGAACTGCCTAAAGCTTCTGAAGATCAGTATACTTTCCAGATGAGAGATCTTGTTGAGGTTATTCAGTCAGGTTCCTGGAGTACTCTGCTTTCATTCAATGCTGTCGGGCCGTTTTTGAGGGCTTATATGGTAGCACTGGATGCCCGAATCCTGAAAGTACTCGGCGTATTTATTATCGGTATTTATGCAGGGCGCCATCTGATGCTTCACAAACTTCATGAAAACAAGCCTGTACTGTTAAAAATCGCTGCTTATGGTCTTATAATCGGTCTGTCGCTGAATATTTTTATTGCAATGGATTATGCAATGAAAATGGATCAATCCACAATCATGCTACTCAAAGATACACTCACACCCTTTGCCTATGTTTCATTGACGATGGGGTATGTAGGGGTGTTTTTCTGGCTGTACCGAACCGGGTTTCAAAAAACCTTCAACCTGTTGTTTAGTGCAGTTGGAAAAACGGCTTTATCCAATTATATCCTGCAATCTGTTCTTGGCATTTTACTTTTTTATGATGTGGGTTTTGGCCTGGGAAATTATCTCGGTTCAGCTTCTCTGACCATCGCCACAGTTTTCATTTTCGGATTCCAGATAATTATTAGCACACTTTGGCTCAAACGCTACCGTTACGGTCCGCTGGAATGGATGTGGAGAGTGCTTACATACGGCCGCTACATGGTAAACTTGAAAACCTGAGTTCTAATGTAAATCATTGATGTAATATTGAGGCTGTCCAAAAAGGTAAAATTCATCGAACACCGCTTAAATAATTTAGATTTCCTCTCCGTACTCACCCTAAATCCCTCTCTATTTAATAGAGAGGGATTAAATGTCTAAATTATTTAAGCTGGTTTATTTATTGATTTACTTTTTGGACAGCCTCATTTAGGGGGATGTTTATCAGATTCTTTGGAAAATCCGACGGACACCCCTCTCAATCTCCCCTTTTTAGGGGAGACTTTCGTCTAAATACTTGAAAAAATATTAATCGAACTGAGGTTGAAAAGTGATCGTGCCTGATGAAACAATGAACCGATATCCTGAATAAAAAGTAATCGTACAGTTACCCTAAAAAGCAACAGACAGCTATGAAGACCATTTTTTTAATTCTTTCTTTGATTCAGCTTTCCGCAATCCTACCCTGGCAAGATACTCTTAAGGAGAACATTCAGACCATCGACGACGATTTTTCCGGAAATATTGGTGTATACATAAAAGACCTGGATAACGGTGATGTAATTAATCATAACGCAGATCGAAGCTGGTATCTCGCAAGCACTATAAAAATTCCGCTCGGTATCGCTATTCTGAAACAAGTGGAAGAGGGCGAAATATCACTGGATGATACACTGGTGCTCCGGGAATCAGATTTTGTAGATGGCAGCGGCGACCTGATGTACCAGAAGCCGGGAACAGAGTACACGGTTCTTGAACTTTTGCACAGAACCATTCGGGAAAGTGACAGCACAGCAACCGATATGCTGATACGGCTACTGGGAGAAGAGCGGTTCAACGAAATATTTACCCGGGAAATTGCCGGGCAGGATATGGGATATATTACAACCATCATGCAGGTACGGTACGATGCATACAGTGAAATTCACCAAAATGCCGAAAATCTGTCCACCCTCGATATTGTGGCACTCAAGGAGTACACGCCGCTAACTACCCGATATAATGAACTGTTGAAATTGCTTGCCGTTGATGAACCGGAAACAAAATTAGAAAGTATTCCTGCCGCTTTTGAGCGCTACTATGAACGCGGACTCAATTCCGGAAGCCTGCAAACCATGGGCACCATTCTTGAACAGCTCCGGGATGGTGAGTATCTGAACAGTGAACATACCGAACTTTTGATCGATATTATGAAAGGTGTTTCCACCGGAGACAGGCGAATCAAAGCCGGCTTGCCCGGTGAGACAGAGTGGGCACATAAAACCGGTACTCAAATTGGCCGTTCATGTAATATTGGAATTGCTTACCCGCAAAACCGTGATCCCGTTGTGATTGCTGCGTGCGCGGAAAAATACACTGAACTTCGTGAGGCAGAAGAAGCTTTTCAAAAAGTCGGTCGCCTGGTCACAGAAAACTGGTTTTAATGAATTCTGGCCACTGAGTGGGCGTCCAGAAGTGTTAACTTCGATGCAGAATCGATCTGGAGGCGGGGCGGTAAAACAAAGCCCGTTTAAATATTTCTATCCATTTGGCGGTGTAAAGCGTTCCACTACGTTTTCTACCGGTTCAAGCGTACGCAAATATTCGTAAATCGCACCAAGATCCTCCTCAGTCATTCCGCTATACATTTGCCACGGCATCAGGGTTTGAAACTGCCCGGGTTTAACCTTTCTGGGAGTATATGAACTATCGGAATACACTTTGAACCGCTGTACAAACTGTGCTTTCGACATATGTTTGATCCCGGTTTCATGGGGAGTCAGATTCGAAGATCTTACAATCGAACCATCAGGAAACCGGAACTCATTGCCGCCCGAGTATGGTTCGCCCACATAGCTTCCATTCTCCATACGGGTGTGGCAGTCGGTACAGGCTGCAGCCGTGATCATATACCGGCCATACTCTGCGATATCATCTTTTGATGGTCTTTCACGAAGCTCTGCTTTCACAGGCATTGTATTTATAAGAAGATTCACCGGAAAATCAGGTTTGGATGCCTCAAGTTCGTTTTCAACAGGATCAAGCGTCCGTAAATAGGCAATCACAGCCATAATATCTTCTTCTGCAAGTTTTGAGTAGTGTGGATAGGGCATCACCGGAAAAAGAGCTGATCCATCCCTGGAAACTCCCGTGGTAATTGCCCGGAAAATTTCTCCGTCCGTCCATTCGCCAAGTGCGGTTGGCGTTAAGTTTCTTGAGACAAACCGACCCGGAAACCCCATTTTCTGGTCAAATACATCACCGCCACCACCAAGTGATCCCGGAACTGGCGGACCGGCAAAGAGAGTGAAATCCCGCACGGCGTGGCAGTCCATGCACAACATTACATGGTTAGCAAGATATTTGCCGTGTGCCACCTGTTCTTCGCTGATCTCCACCGTAATATCCGGTGCAGCTTCTGCATTTGGCAAAAATAGCTTGACATATCCAATGATGATAAGAATAGCTGTACCTGCAATACCTATCAGGTACAAAAGATATCGAAAACCCTTTTTCATAGCATTTGGTGTTTAATTGATAGGGCCGTTAAAACTAATTCTGCTCCACTCCTGTTTTTTTGGCACCTGACAGATATTTAGAAAACCTCGTATATAACTACTGCTCATATATTTACATAATTTATTAAATATTTGCAACACCACTGCATATCTGCTGTGAATTTATTTTAAAATGGATATTTAATTTGCGTTACAAAATTGTTGCATACGTATTTGTAACCAATCACTTACATTTTAATTTTCAAGTATGCCACAAGATGTATTCCAGGCTATTACCGACCCAACCCGGCGGGACATTATTGAAATGCTTGCCGGACAATGGCTGTCCTTGAATGATGTAGCCGAGCGGTTTGAAATGAGCCGTCCGGCGGTATCCAGGCACATCAAAATCTTAAATGAGTGTGGATTGGTAGTGATTCGTAAAGAAGGCCGGAAACGATATTGCCGGGCAAATACACACAATCTCCAGGATGTGATCGAGTGGGCCACTCGCTACCGTAAGTTTTGGAATGAGAAGCTGGATGCCCTGGAAGTGGCATTAGAGAAGGATGATTCACAGTAATCTCATCAAACCATATATAATAATGAAATGGCAAAACACCGAATATACACCACAAGCTTTGCAAGTGTCTATCCTCATTATGTGACAAAAGCAGAGAAAAAGGATCGCACCAAAGCCGAAGTGGATGAAATTATTCGCTGGCTAACCGGATACAGCCAGGAAGACTTAGAAAACCTGCTCGACAACAATACAGACTTTAAGACCTTCTTTGCGGAAGCTCCCCGAATGAACCCTTCAAGAAAGTTAATTAAAGGTGTGGTTTGCGGGATTCGTGTGGAAGAGATCGAAGAACCAACCATGCGGGAAATTCGCTACCTCGATAAGCTGATCGACGAGTTAGCAAGAGGAAAAGCGATGAATAAGATTAGCCACATAAGAGGTTTTATTATTTCCACACATTAATCGTATAACCTTAGGAGGACAACCAAATAGCTGACTAAGCTCATCAAAATCATTGTCTTTAGTAAGGATTACAAATTCATGTTCCTTTGCAAAACCCCAGATTTCATGATCCAATGAAAAAATTGACAATTCATTTTTTATATGTGAGGCATCTATTCCAACGGGTCTTAAATGTTCAATCAGCTTATAAGAAAGATTGTTATCAATTAGAAGTTTCATGCCGGACGCATCAACCTGGTATGCTTTTCGGAATCGGAAGCGTAATCGAGACAAGCTTTAATATCTTCCTTGGTAAGTTCGGGAAAATCTTCGATGATTTCATCGGACGACATACCTGCTGCAAGGTAACCAAGCACATCATATACGGTGATACGCATTCCCCGGATACAGGGCTTTCCCCCTCTTTTTCCAGGCTCTATGGTAATGATTTCTTTGTAATCCATGGGATAAAAAATTTAATAGGAACTAATTAAAGATACATTTTTTTGCAAACAACCCACAGAACACTATCATGAGCAAACAATACGGCACCTTCCCTGAACCGGGTACCATTCAGTTCGAACGGCTGCTCCCCGGCCCGGCTGAAAGGATTTGGGATTACCTTACACAATCACAGCTGAAAGCCAAGTGGCTCTCCGCCGGAGATGTGGAACCACGCATTGGCGGCAAAGTTGAATTTCGGTTCAATCATAAGATTCTTTCCGAAAAAGACGACCCCATCCCCAAAAAATACTAACACATGGATGACGGCACCTATTTCGAGGGGCGTGTAAAGGAATGGAACCCATATAAAAAACTGAGTTATACATGGGGGGAAGACACAGGTGAAGAATCGGAAGTGACCTATGAACTCATCCAAAAAAAATCATAAGGTATTGCTGATTTTAACACACCGCAGACTGGGCGATGATCCGACGACCCTCATCAGCGTGGGTGCGGGTTGGCATACCCATCTCGGCATTTTGACCGACCGGCTGGAAGGAAATCAGACGGAGGGATTCTGGAGCGTTCATGTGCCACTGGAAGAGGACTATAAACAGTTGATCAGAAAACAGAAAACCCATTTTAGGAATATGAACACAGCATCCAATAATTCTAACCTTGAAAATCAGCAAGATTAATGTGGGAAATGATCAAGATTGAGAACAGCAAAAATCATATGAAGTTTGGCGTGAAGGAACATAATATCCCTGTCTCAACCAACCGCTTTTTAGAGCGTTTAAAGACTGAGCCGGCTTTTGTACGCTGGTACAACCAGCAGTTAGCGGAATGTCCGTTTGATGCCTTTTTCTGGGAAAACAGGCCCATGTCACAATCAACACCGGACACACTGTATGAGTGTTGCCTGGTGAAAAGTGATTTTCTTAGCCGGGTTACTGCCGACGCCCGTTCATTCGGATCAAAATTTAATCCCGACTGTGACGTCGTGGTTTTCCCAAACCTTGGAGGTGATGCCACACTGGTTGTCCCCTGCCCTGTTTCGGAACAATCCATTTATTCACAAATCGGACATTTTGTGCGACACGCTCCGCAGTCACAAATCGAGAACTTCTGGTCGTCTGTCGGAGATGTGATGCTTCAGAAAACGGGATCAGAGCCGCGCTGGCTGAGCACATCCGGACTGGGCGTCTACTGGCTACACGTCCGTATCGACACCCGGCCTAAGTACTATCAGACCGTAGAGTACAAAGATGCTGAGTATTGAATTTTATCATCCTGTTCGCTGAAATAGCTGCAAAAAAGACAAACCCGGACGGTCAAATATTATCAGCAAGTTATTCTAAAACGTTGATACGGTATTCGTATCAGCAGAGAACATGAAAGAGATGGTAACCTGGTACGAGCACGTTCATGGGCTCAGCCGGGTCTGGAAAAATGAATTTATCTCGATACTTTCGTCCGGCGAAGGAAGACCGGTTACCATACTGGATAAAACAACCCAGAACACTGTGTACCCACTCTTCAACTTCTTAACCTCTGATATAGAAAAAGCAGCTGATCTGTAGAGTTTGCCCGAAAAGAGTGCCATCCCGTACCTGATGAGGATCCCGGAACGTTGATTTGGATAGCAGATTCCGGATCGGGGTCCGGGATGACAAAATGGATATTCTTTCTGAAATACCATCTTTTTTTTTGCACAGTACAGAGTTGCCGAATTAAAATAATATGAAGATCATTATAAACTCTTTTCATTCTGAACGTTTTCTAACCACACTGCATGATTCTCTCTGCTGAACTATTATTACTTCTCCTTGCCTTTGCGAAATACAACGGCATCGATCCCTCTGAGCTTTCGGCAGCCATCCGGAATGGAGATCACGAAGCGTTCAAAATGTTTTATGAGGAGCATTACGACGGGCTGTTTCGGTTTATGGTGAGCCGCGGCATGAGCCATGCGGAAGCGCAGGATCTGGTTCAAAAAGCATTTGTGATGATATGGGAAAAACGCATTGGTATCGACGAAACCAAATCGCTGCGCGCCTATCTTTTCCAGATTGCATACTCCAGGATGCTCAATCATGTGGAATATCACTCTAAATTTAATGATGACGATCCGCCTGAAGAAGACGTTGCCACTGATACGCCGGAAACAGATGTAGACTACAAAGAGCTTCTTCGGATTGTTAAGCAGGCGATACTGAATATGCCGGAAAAACGAGGCCAGGTATTTGAATCTTGTTTCATGAACCAGTATACCTACAAAGAAACCGCAGAGGCCATGGAGGTTAGCGTTAAGACCGTGGAAAACCATATGACCCTGGCATTTAAAGATCTCAGAAGAACGCTAACGGAGAAATATGGTGATGAGGTGCTGTCAAAATTTACTTCTTCTCAATAATTAGGGGAACAGGTCATGTTATCTGTATTACTGGTGAACCCAAAGTTAAACTCAAAGATTTTTTGAAGCATATAATCTACATATCAGCCGTAATGACCGCCCTTGCTACTCTGGCGGGATGCTCTATTGACGGGTTTGAGGATACATCAGCCCCAATTACAGATGAAGAAAGACGGCTTACCGGCCAGATTATCGGGGAATCAATATCTGAAAACCAAAACGGCATGCTCTCTTCGTTTTCCGAAGCCTTTGCTGTACCGTCTGAAACCGGACTCACTCAGGGTCCGTCACTTTTGTCAACCGGAAGTTTCCGAAATCTTGAAGACTACAGGTACAGTTTCAACGCCGACAGCGTCTCTCATTCAGCCTCTTTTACCCTGAGAGAAGATACTCCGCTTCATTCGTCTGCCACAGATGTTGAGCTGACCTATACTTTTTATGACGATTCGGGCCTTCCAATAGAATATCCCTCACAGAAGCCGGAACAGATTGAAACAGTGGAGTTCCATTCCCGCCAGTCCGGTGAAATCAGAACCGGCAGCAAACGTTCAAACTTTACCCGTACTGATCAGCTGTACATCACGGGTTTGATGAATGACTCGAACATCCTCACTATTGACGGGTTCCATACAGGAGAGGGACTATTTTCTGAAACGGATTCAAGCGGAGTTCAAATCGAACGGGAGTACATACTGGATCTGAACTACCTGAATGTCGCCATCAACAAAGAGGTTGTGCAGACCAACCGCAATTTCCGCAACGGAGTGAATGGTGCGTTAAGCTATGAATCAACTGTGCGTGATGTAAACGGCACCTCCGGCAGTGCAAAGATCGTCAACGGCACGGTAGAACTGAATGGCGACGGTACCGCTATCCTGAATTTTCGCGAACGTCTGGAACCATTCAGACTCAGGCTGGAAGATGGTGGTGTGTTTGATGAAGATGAGTTTGAGGGGAGAGTGACCCGGGTAAACCTTGAGGAACAGGTGTTTACCATTGCAAACGGACAACGCATTAACGTTAATTCGCAAACAGATATTGATGACGACGACTTCAGATCACTGGAAGAAGTGGCCGCTGCATTAGAAAACGGGCAACGTATTGTGGCTGAGGGCGAATACTTTCATCCTAACCAAGATGAGAACCTTTGGGTGGCAACCGAAGTGGAATTTGAACGTGAATCCAGTGAATTTGAAGATCTGATTGCGTCCGTCAATCTCTCTGAAAACTCATTCACGCTTCTGAATGGTGACCAGTATTTCATTACACAGTCAAGTGATGTTGAATTTGATGATGATTTTGGTTCCCTGCAAGATATAGCGAATGCCGTTGAAGAGGGTTTACCCGTGGAAGCTGAAGGTGAGTTTTCAATAGATCCTGATACCGGAAACCGACTGGTTAATGAGGTGGATTTTAAACTGGAGTTTGATGAGTTTGAGGATTTGGTGGACTCTGTAAACCTTGAAGCAGGTACATTTACACTGGAAGACGGGCGTGAAATCCTGATAACCGGAGAAACAATTATTGACAATGAAAGTGATTTCGTGAGCCTTGAGGAGGTCTCTGATGCCCTCTCGCAAGATGTTTCTATTGAAGCTGAGGGTGATTACTACAGGGATCTTTCGGGGAGTCTTTGGATTGCCGTTGAAGTAAAATTCGATCGGGAAGATGAGGAAGACGGCGACGATGATGATGATGATGACGGTGGTGAGGAGGATTAAATAAATGGAGAAAAACGATTCAAATACCGGCAGAAGTGATCAGGACAGGGAGCTTGCCCGTGCATTTGGAAAGGTTCTGAACCGCGAACAGCCAAAGTCTGATCTGCAGGATCCGATATATAAAATTCTCGGAAAAGTACGTAAAACGGATCTGGATCACCAACGTGAGATTCCTGTACAGGGTAAAGAAACCGCCTGGGATTCTATAATGGAATCTATTAAAGATACGGATACTAATACCAGGCAACGTAATCCTACACCTGTTAGTCCAATCCAAACACGCAGAACCTGGCTCAAGGCGGCGGCCGCTATCGTCTTAGTAGCATTGTCGTCCATCTACCTGGTTCTTCAATTTTCTTATACCAGCCCTGCCGTTGTTGCCGAAGCGGGTTCTGACATCGAAACTGTAGACCTGGCTGACGGTACCCGTGTTACACTTCGTCCGAATTCCCGGCTGTATGAAGAATCCGTCACTGAAAGCCAACACACCTATTCACTGACAGGTGAAGCACTTTTTGATGTGGAATCGTCTGACAGCCGTACATTTTCTGTGGAGTCGGGACCCGGCCGAATCGTGGTTACCGGCACCCGATTTTCTTTGAATGACCGGGAAGAATCAGCACAAGTTTACCTGATTGAAGGTAGTGTTCGATTTGAAACAACTAACGGATCAACCTCTGTGGATCTTCAGCCCGGGGATGCCTCTGAAATCAATCGGGAGATGCAGATTACAGGGCCCTTTTCCTTTGAGAGCGAGATTGTGACCGGGTGGACGGAAAACCGTCTCACCTTCCGTGACCGTCAGGCGGGATCAATTTTACGCGAGCTTGAATTCCATTTTAACATTGATATCAGCGCTCCTCAAAATGTTCGGAATGAAACCCTTGGCGGCACCATTCAGCTTGATAGTGCACAACAAAGCCTGGATGATCTTGGCACAGTGCTTGGAGGTTCATTTGAACAAACTGGTGAAAATAAATTCGAATTTGCTCCAGGAGATACCAATTAGTGCCTGGGGCGCCTCTCACTTTTGGGGAAAAGTGCTGACAGATTTCTACACACTATTCAAAATATGCATATTATATCGAGCAAAACCTGCCTGAACGTTAACGTGAGTTTAAGGTCAACACGGCACAAGGAATGAAATGTAACCCTTCAGAAAAGATCACGTTGAAGCCCATCAAATCTTCACTTTTCATTCTTCTATTGTTAATGCCGGGCGTGGCGTTAGCAAATTTTAGTTTTAACGATGCCCCCCTTCGTTCTGTCGTTCAGGAAATTCAGCAAGAAACCGGCTACTTTTTTTTATACAGGGAATCCCAACTGGCCGGCCACAGGCTCACATTCGAAAGCAGCTCTGAAGAAATATTTGATGAACTACAGCATCAGCTGGCACAAATTGATCTTACAGTCTCTGTAAACCACTCCCGAAAACAGGTTTTAATTACACAGCGAACATCAGATGCACCTCCTGCCTCTGAGATGTCTATTTCCGGGCAGGTTGTAGATGCATCTACCGGAGAACGTCTCCCCTTCGCCACCCTGACCTGGCAGGAGAACGGATCCATTGACGGAGTAGCATCCGGTTCATCCGGACGATTTGAAATAAGGGAAAGATTCCCATCAGCCGACATTGAGCTCACAATCACTTTTATTGGCTATCAACAACGCGAAGTAACCCTGGATGGCTCGGGGTCACGCAGGTTTGAGGACCTGACCATACGCCTTACGCCCAAGACGGTTGAGGCAAACGAAATCGTGGTCTCCGGTTTCACCGGTTTTAACCCGGCCGATACACTTTTGAGCGGTATGATAGACGCAGGCCGGTTCAGTCCGCTGGGTGAATCGAACTCAATCCGGGCGTTGAAGGCCCATCCATCCGTTGGCAACGGACCTGCACTGAATGACGGCATGAATATTCGCGGTAGTGCGCCTGATGGCTTTCGTGTGCTGCTTGATGGCATGAGTATTTTCAATCAAAGCCACCTTTACGGGTTGCTCGACAGTTTTAATGCCGATGCGGTTCAGTCCTCCGGTTTTTATTATGGTGTCACACCCGCATCCATCGAATCACCCACCGGCGGCAGCCTGAATCTGATCACCCGCACCGGTTCAAGGACCCGGTTCAGAAACAGTGCCGGCGTCAGTAACACTAGCGTAAACGGTACATTTGAAGGCCCCATCGGCGAACGAAGCAGCTGGATGGTTTCGGCCAGAACGTCGTACATTGATGCTGTTAACTGGTTCAACAACAAAGATTTGGTGCAGTGGGGCCTTGGTGTGGACCGTCCCCGCCGTGTAGCCGGAGACCAACCCGATTTTACAGATCTTGTACTCCGAACCGGCGACTCCTCAGCCCGGTTTATTGACCTTCACACAAAATTTTATAGTGAAGCAACGTCCAAAGGTCGGTTTATTTTCAGCGGATACTTTGGAGGAAACCGTATCTCTCAGCAAGCAAAAAGACGTACGCGGCGCGCCGGGTCCGGTGGTCAGTTTATGTTTGAACCGGTAGAAACATCCAACTCCTGGGGCAATGCGCTCGTCAGCCTTGCATACGAGCAGGAGTGGTCAGATGATCTCTACTCAACTACTCTTGCAGGTGTGAGTGCCTATGAAACCGATTTTTCAAAAGACGATTTTGTCTATTCCGGAATTGATACTGATGCAGATGCCGCAAATTTTACAGTTTTTACCTATCCGTTTCAAAACAGAAGTGCCATCAACGAGTATAAAGTAAACCAGGAGATCCAGTGGAAACAGCCGGATTTTAAGGCTACTGTCGGCGGAACCTGGCGATATTACAGCGGTGCCTACAATGAAACCTCGTTTGATCGACCCTCTTTTTCCTCCGAAACGTCCGCCCATCTCGCAGACGGTTACCTGCAGGCAGACTGGAATCCATTTACAACATTCGAACTGGATGCCGGCAGCCGTGTCTACCTGTTTGGCCCTGATACATCCCTGAGATTTGCGCCTCGCGTTCAGGCACGTTTCATCATAAATGACGGCCTGCAGTTTTACGGGGGGTATGCTGTGAACTACCAATTTCTCCACAAGGTCTCCATTCAAAACAGCACCTCGGCTGATGTTTGGATTCTTTCTACCGGAAATCAGCCCCCTGCTTCATCCAGGCAGATAACAGCAGGATTGCAGTTTACCGCGGGCCCGGGGCTGTTTGCGAGTGCCGAGATCTATCAAAAAACGTACGATAATATTCGATTTCATGAGTTAAACACACGAACGCTCACCAATACCTTCTCCGGCACGCCCTGGTTTTACCAAAACAGAGGAGACGCCTCGGGGCTTGAGCTGATCCTGCGTAACCGATGGAACGGTTTCACACTTTCGCAAACCTATAGCTGGTCGGAAATTACGTACAGAAACCCATTTCTGCTTGATGGAGAATCCTTCTTCGCCGACTGGGACCGCACCCACACCTATAACGCCGTGCTTGAGACAAATATCAGCAATGGTCTCGCTCTATTCTTATCCTGGATTTCGATGAGCGGTGCTCCCAATTCACTTGCCACATTTGGCGCAGATAACCAGGAACGCCTTGCCCCTTACCACCGGCTGGATGCTACGTTCACCTATTCACGCCGCTTTTCCAATGAATCAAAAATAATGCTGAGCCTTTCTGTGTTTAACCTGCTGGACATAGAAAATGTGTGGTATCGAACCTATGATTTCAATTTTGACGAAACACGCGCCATCCCCCGCCTCCGTCCGATTCCTGTTGATGTCTTAGACCTGGGATTCCAGCCCTCGTTTAAGGTTCAGTATTCGTTTTGATTCGGCCTGAAGAGATTTCCAAATGATGAGACTAACTTAAAAAAGCATGGGCAATGTCGGTTCCGGGCACGGTGAGATTTCGCTAACGCGGGGAAAAGATGAGCTCCATTCCGGCCCAAAAAGCGGATCTGTAGCCGAGATGACAGGACGCCTTGGTGTTTGTATTTGTATCTGTATCCCATATTCACAGCTTTCTTACGCCGAACATCCCATACGCATCGCATAATCCACTCGTTCATTTTCCAGTCGTGACATGTAATTGCAAAAACGTGTAAGCGAAGAACAAAAAATAGCGGTGTGATGCTAACCCAGTAGAGAATTCCCACAGATACGAACACTGCCAGCAAACTTATCGACAGAAACAGGAGCTGCATTCCTTCCGGTAACAAAGTCCTGATCCGGTAAAACCATTCGCAGGAAAACTGAACGGCCGATTACGGTCAGTATCGTTCAATACAGCCGTTTCAGAAATAGCACCAGACTTCCCTTATCATAATCACACTAAACAGCACCGGGAAAGCGACCCGGCTGCCGGCAATATCAAATGTGGATACCTGGGTTTGAATAACTTTTTGGGTCATTATTCAAAATTATCAGTGTCTATTGTAAGCCATAAACAAACTGTGTAAAATAAAAAAGCCCGGCGGCTCTCAACCGGCGGGCTTTAACTATTGCTTTGGGGTAAAAAAGCAAAATTTAGTCATCATCATCATCATCGTCGTCGTCATCATCGTCATCGTCGTCGTCGTCATCATCGTCATCATCGTCAAACTCCTCTTCATAGCCTTCAAAGGAGTTCTCAATATTCTCGTCGATCAGTTCAGAGTTATTGAAGTCTTTTGGATCGAGAGCCGTACCGTCTGCGCCCTTGAACCAGCTGTTCACATCTATATTGATA
Source organism: Balneolaceae bacterium (assembly GCA_041686215.1). GTDB lineage: Bacteria > Bacteroidota > Rhodothermia > Balneolales > Balneolaceae > SW132. The sequence continues at coordinate 30,217 of JAWLEH010000004.1, forward strand.
ACAATTGATGTGCTTTGGGAGTCGGCTATTTCAAGCGACGGATTCAGATCCATCTCAATTTCAAAATCTTCACGAGAGCGGTAGGTAAATTCCTCACCCTGATAAAGACCTTTTACTACGACAGAGTAACTACCATTTTCATCTCTGAAATCCGGATCATTAACTTCAACATCCTCGTCATCATCGGGTCTCTCTACTTCAAGTTCAAATTCATCGTAAACTCCCTGAGGTATTTCTCTCTCTGTAATAACAAGTGGAGAACCATCAAGCGGGAGATCGACGATGAAATTCTCAACTTCAAAGTCGAGGGAGTCATTTGTAACGCTTTCCAGCTCCATCTCCTCAACGAAGAATTTTACCTCCTGAATTTCAATATCATTCAGCTGCTGACCGGCCATTAGCTGACCTGTTCCCGTAGTTGATGATGTTGCAGACTGGATCTGCATCTGCACCTGGACGGAGGATGGCCCTTCGTCAGAATTGGTTTGTACAACATCGCAGCCAGCGGCCACAATAGCTGCTATCAGCAACAAGTTTAATTGCGTGTAGATTGATTTCTTCATTGTATTTTGCTTTTAATTATTGGGGTTGCCTTTGTGGTTGTAATACAGCCAAACCGTGCGTATCCCCTAATGGAAATTTTAGTTTTTTTATTGGGCTGATGGTTGGTAGAAACGATCGTTGTAACTCAAAAGAATTGCTTCCGTACGAGATGCCCCGATTTACTGAATGAACGTTCCAAAAATCATAGCCCATGAATTCGGACTTCCTGATTTTTAAACTAAACGCACTTGAATTCTGGCTTGAATCCTCAAAGAATTCTCTTTTGAAACTGTCCGTAAGGATAGATGGATACCTGCTACTCACCATGTTTATGATGATCAGTAACGTTATTGCACTCTTTCACTGGCCATTTACTGCCATGCGAAGACTGTGATAACACCTTTTTTTGGACTGCCTCAACCATTTTTATCAAATATTCTAAACGATCTCAGATATAAGTCATTTTGAATTAATTTACTGTATTAGTATACTCATACAGTAGAACTAAAATAACCATCACTTATGATCTCCATACAGAATCTTACGTTCGCATTTAAGAAAGGGAATCCGCTGTTCAGCGGGCTCTCCCTCCAGATGAATCCCGGTTCTATTTATGGGTTGTTCGGTCTGAACGGCGCCGGAAAAACCACGTTATTGAATCATATTTCCGGTATGCTTTTTCCGAAGGTAGGCGAATGCCTGCTCAACGGGCAACCTGCAAGGGATCGCACTCCAAAACTGATGAGTGAGCTATTCATTGTTACGGAACAGTTTACGCTGCCAGCGATGACCGGGAATACCTATGTTGCCATTCACGCTCCTTTCTATCCACGGTTTGATCATTCCCTGTTTGAGAAAATCATCACTGAGTTTGAGGTAGACATCTCCTCGTCTATCCCTGAGCTGTCGTACGGCCAGCGCAAAAAATTCCTGATTGCCTTTGCACTTGCCTCTAATACAGCGGTGCTTCTGATGGATGAACCCACCAACGGGCTCGATATACCTTCCAAAAGCCAGTTTCGGCGAATAGTTGCCTCGCTCGATCAATCAGAACGCTGCACAGTGATTTCCACACACCAGGTACGGGACCTTGGATCCATGATTGACCAGATATCCGTTATCAAGGACGGGGCTATCGTCTTTGATCATGATCTTGAGACGATTCAAAAGAACCTTTCATTCAGAAAATTAAAGGACCCCGAAAACCAGGATTATATCTATGGTGAAGAGATCCTTGGTGGTGTTCACGCACTGTGCAGGGCAAAACCGGATAGTGACCATTCCTTTTCGGATGATATAGATCTGGAACTCCTGTTTAATGCCATCATCAGTAAAACAGACGACGTGAACCGCGAATTTAAAAACCTCTCACAATGAATTCACTTTCCATGACAAACGGATTTACATTTGAACGGTGTAAGCAGGTAATACGCCGCACATTTGAGATGAACAAACGCACATACGCACTCGGATTCGGAGGGGCATTTGTTGGCCTTTATTCAATCTGGTTGCTCGTCATGCTGTTTGGTTTTAGCCCCGAGGGTTCGGAAACATCGGCTATGATTTTAGGTGTCGGTATTTTGGTCTACCATGTTGCCGGTTACGTTCTCACCGCTACAATATTCAGTGAACTGCAGTCCCCCGATTCTGCTTCACAACTACTCACACTGCCGGCAACATCCGGCGAGAAATTATTCTCCTCCTGGGTGATCACATTTGTCTTGTACACGTTTGTCTCATTCTTTGTTCTTACTGTTCTTCTGCTCCTGATGTTTGTAACGGGTGACTTTTTTATAGGACAATCGGTCAATCTTGCAGATTCTGCAGCCGCAACAGACCCCTTACAAAATACACTTTCCTATATGCTTTTTAATAGCGTGTTTATGTTAGGGGCTGTCTATTTCAGGGGAAACAATTTTTTGAAAACCGCCTTTTCCATACTTCTGTTTTTCCTCTTCCTTGGTATCCAGGGCATTATTTTGATCAATCTATTTGGATCAGGAACGATGCAGTCATTCACGATAAGACCACCAATCTTTTTACAAAACCTTGAACATGCGGCGCTCTGGTTCCAGGCAATCTATACCCTTCCATTAACGGCTCTATTCCTGGTTTTCAGTTACTTTCGGCTCAAGAACAGGCAGGTGGTGTGATGAATTTTTCAAAAAACAAACCAATCTATTTACAGATTGTCGATTACTTTTGCAGCCAGATTTTAAACGAAAAGTGGACTCCCGATGAACGAATTCCTTCCGTTCGGGATATTGCGGTAACGCTTGAGGTGAATCCCAATACGGCTATACGGGCATTTCACTATTTGCAGAAAAAGGAGGTTCTCTACAACCAGCGAGGTGTGGGCTATTTTGTTTCTGATAATGCCTACAATAAAGTCATTGATCTTAAACGAGATGAATTCATCATGAACAAACTTCCAATCCTTTTTAAAGATATGAAACAGCTTGGTTTCACCTGCAGCGAACTGGAAGAGCTGTACGAAAAACATCATACATGAACCTCGTCTGACGATTGTCTTTTTCGTCTGACGAGTATGATTTCCCAAATCACAGAAAAGACAGAAACAACTCTCTTTTCCCAAAAAGTGATCCTTTCTGAACAATTGACAATCGAGTTGGTGTGGGTGCAACTCTGATGGTTGCTCCCTCCGGTTGCACTCTACCAGGTTGCGAGTTATGGAGCCCGATTCGGATAGTCGGTAATAATACCATCAACGCCCAGCTCAAGAAGACGTACCATCTCAGCCGGATCATTGACTGTCCATGGAATGAGCCGTATCCCTTCCCGGTCTGTTCGCGCCACCAACTCTTCAGTCACAAGCGAGTAGTTTGGACTCCAGATATCGGGGGTAAACCCCAGCAGTTCGGTCATACGCTCCATCGTTTGAGTCTCCTGGTATACAAGCATAGCAAGCGGAATTTCAGGATCGATCTCCCTCATGGCGATCAGTGTAGCCGAATCGAATGACTGGACGATGACCCGCCCGAGGATATCGAGTGCGGTAAGTTCTCTGTACAGTATCTCAGCAAACGATTCGGGCAGAGGGGAATATACCCCATACCAATCCGGCTGACTTTTTGTTTCTACATTGTATTTTATCTGTGGTAAATCATTTTCGATGATATAGGCTTCTATCGCAATCACCATATCTCTGAACAGAGGTTTGGATACCTCCATCGGTTCCTGGTCCGGAAAATCGGGATTTCCCCGCATACCCACATCGTACTCACGAATCTCTTCATAGGTCATCTCATAAATATTCAAATCCATCTCTTTATTTTCCGTCACCGGGGTACCATCAGGCTTTGTGCTGATCTGATGATTGAACCACGGTTCATGAGAAACCAGCAACTCACCACCAGCCGTAACCACAAGATCAAGCTCCAGCGTTTGTACACCCAGGTCAACTGCCTTTATAAAGGACGGAATTGTATTTTCGGGAAGAAGCCCCCGTGCCCCGCGATGCCCCTGAAGGTCGTAGTCGTACCGGGTTTCATTAATCATACATCCGTAAAGAAGTATCAGTAATAAAAGTCTTGGAATCATAGATTTCATAAGATGAACAACTCAAAATTTTCGGGTGGGTGAAGGAACTGCCTGATTTGTTCTAATATACACAAGACAGTTTTAACTGCTGCGATCGTTTTCACTTATTAATATTACGCGTTTACCGGTTGTCGTTGTATTTAAAAGTACCTGAGGTTGTCCAAAAAGGACGTGTAACTGCAGAGATATTTTACATACCGTCATGCCACGCCCCAGCGTGGCATCTCCCGTCTACATCAACGAAAGGAGATCCCGCATCCCCAACAGGGATACTCTCGGGAAAGTATGGGAGGACACCCTTTTTGGACAGTCTCGGATTGTATTGAAATTTTTAAATCCAACTGGTAAACGCGTTAATATCATATATCTCAAAATACCACCTGATGTAAGTTGTTCAAGCATTCCCGCAGCATGTGTTCGTTTAAGCAGGATAGCGGTGGATTTTTCTGAAATTCCCATCACTTTAATTACAAACTTACGCACAGACACACCTGCAACCGCAAGATTTTTTTATAATTACGCTACAAGGCATGCCTCCTTCAGGTTTATATATATTACGCATACCCGGCCACATCTTGGCATTTTTTACGAAAAAAGCCCTTACAAACCCATACCGTTTTTTTAATTAATCTGACTCAGCCGCAACAGACCAAAAATGTCCCCTACATTGCAGAGTGTGGAAACATATATTACTTTAAAAATGCGTTACACGTGGTGTCGCTTTCAAACTCTGGCAATTTTCAGATCGAATACCATCCGTTAGCGTACTATCAGGCTGCAGTAAAGAGCAGGTCATGCACAGCTCTACCTTAGGTGTTTCATACATTTAAATTGTTGTGAACATTTATGCTGTGTTGATTTATAAGATTCTTTCCCGATCGTTTTGCCCCGGCCTGAATCAGACCGCATAGCAGCGGCTGCACATTATATTGGGCGTATTGTTGCGCTCACTATACATTAACACTAATCCATGGTTATCCAATGAATTCAAAAAAAGCTCCCGGAAAACAAGGACTCTATAATCCAGTACATGAACACGATGCTTGTGGTATAGGGTTTGTCGTGAATATGAAAGGAAAGCAATCGAACAAGATTATTCGCCAGGCTATTACGGTTCTGGACAATCTTGATCACCGTGGAGCCACAGGAAGTGAACCCAACAGCGGCGACGGCGCAGGAATTCTTCTGCAAATACCCCACAACTTTTTGAAAGAATCTTGCGCAGGTTTAAACATCGATCTGCCCGGCCCAGGCAAATATGGCGTTGGAATGGTATTTTTCCCCGGAGAACGGGAAGACCGCCTGCAGTGCGAAAAGATTATTGAGAAAGTTATTGAGGAAGAAGGTCTTGAAATCCTGGGCTGGAGAAAAGTTCCTACAGACAATTCTAAGCTTGGAAAATCAGCCCGTGCAAAAGAGCCTTCTGTAAGACAGCTGTTTATTAAAAAAGATGACCGCTTTAAATCGGAACTCGATTTTGAACGAAGCCTCTACATCGCACGAAGACGAGTAACAAAGGCGATTGATGAGACCAAATTCCAAATTAATGAAAAAGACTCCTTTTACATTGCAAGCTTATCAACCCGTACCATCATTTATAAGGGCATGCTTACAAGCAAGCAGCTTGAAGGCTTTTACCCTGATTTGCGGGATACACGTATGGAATCGGCGCTGGCGCTGGTTCACTCGAGATTCAGCACCAATACATTCCCAAGCTGGGAGCTGGCTCACCCCTATCGCTATGTCATTCATAATGGTGAAATTAACACCATGCGCGGCAATCAAAACTGGATGCATGCGCGGCAGGATCAGCTTGATACCGAACTGTTTGGCGACGATTTAAAGAAGCTGTTTCCAATTGTGCAAGAAGGCGGAAGCGACTCCGAACGCTTCGACAACTGCCTTGAATTCCTCTACCTGAGCGGCCGTTCGCTCCCCCACTCCATGATGATGATGATTCCCGAGCCCTGGGAAAAGCACGAGGATATGGACGATAACCTCAGGGCGTTTTATGAGTATCACAGCTGCCTGATGGAACCCTGGGACGGGCCGGCGTCGATCGCTTTCACGGATGGAAAAATTGTTGGTGCAACGCTCGACCGGAATGGCCTACGCCCCTCCCGATATTATGTAACGCAGGATGATACAGTTGTACTGGCATCTGAGGTGGGTGTACTGAGTTTTCCTCCTGAAGATATTGTAAAGAAAGAACGTCTTCAGCCCGGCCGTATGTTATTAATTGACACAGAACAGGGCCGTATCATCAGTGATGAAGAGATAAAACAATCCATTGCCACGGAACATCCCTACCGCCAGTGGCTTGATGAAAACCTGGTTAAATTTGATAATATCGTGGACGATCCGGAACCCAAAACTCCGGAGCTGGATCACGATCAAATTGTTCACCGGCAAAAGGTATTTGGATACACCTACGAAGACCTGAAAGTTAACGTAGGACCAATGGCCGAAAACATGCTTCAACCTGTAGGTTCGATGGGTAACGACGCACCTATCGCGGTTTTATCAGACCAGCCTCAGCTTCTTTACAACTATTTTAAACAGCTTTTTGCCCAGGTAACCAACCCTCCGATCGACCCGATTCGTGAAGAGCTGATCACATCTACTGAAACAATGCTGGGATCGCAGGGTAACATATTGAAGCCCGCCCCCGAAAGCTGCAGACAGATTGAGCTGGAATCACCGGTGCTGACCAATGAAGAGCTCAATCAGCTGAAAAATATTCATCTGACCGGGTTTAAATCTGCGATACTTCCTATTCTGTTTGAGTCCGGAACCGGTGGCGAAGGCCTCGAATCCTCTCTCGATAATCTATTTGCATCCGCTGACGGGGCTATTGAAGACGGCGCCAACATCTTAATTTTAAGTGACCGTGACTTTGATCATAAATTCACACCTGTTCCCGCACTCCTGGCGGTTGCAGGCCTTCATCACCACCTGATTCGAACCGGTATGCGAACCGAGGTTAGCATAGTGCTGGAATCGGGCGAGCCCCGGGAAACTCATCACTTCTGTACGCTCCTGGGCTACGGTGTGGATGCCGTGAACCCCTACATGGCGTACGAAAGTATTCACGACCTTATTACGGAGGGTCTTCTTGAAGATCTCTCGTTTGAAAAAGCGGTTAGAGGCTACAATAAAGCGGTTGTGAAAGGTATTGTGAAAGTGATGTCTAAAATGGGAATCTCTACAATCAAGTCGTACCGGGGGGCACAAATCTTTGAAGCCCTGGGTATCAGCCAGGAAGTTGTTGATAAATATTTCACGTGGACCGACTCCAGGATTGGCGGAATCGACCTGGATATTATCGCGAAAGAAGCGGAGCTCCGTCACCAGAAAGCCTATCCTAAAGTGAGGGTAAATGGGCAGGTGCTGGATGAAGGTGGACAGTACAAGTGGCGAAAAGAGGGAGAATACCACATGTATAATCCCGAAACGGTTCATTTGCTGCAGTTTGCCAGCAAAACGAACGACTATCAGCTATACAAAGATTATGCAAAACGGCTGGATGACCAGCTCGATCCGCCCCCGACAATTCGCCATCTGATTGATTTTGAATTTGAAAATGAACCGATTCCGATTGATGAGGTAGAGTCGGTTGAATCGATCTGTAAACGATTTAAAACCGGGGCAATGTCGTATGGATCCATCAGCAGCGAAACTCATGAGGCCCTTGCCATTGCCATGAACCGCCTTGGCGGAAAAAGCAACAGCGGTGAAGGCGGGGAGGAATCAGACCGTTATGTGCCCGACACAAATGGCGATAAGCGGAACAGTGCCATAAAACAGGTAGCCTCCGGCCGCTTTGGCGTTACCAGCGAGTACCTGAACAGTGCAAATGAGATTCAGATAAAAATGGCCCAGGGAGCCAAGCCCGGCGAAGGTGGAGAGCTGCCCGGTAAAAAAGTCTATCCCTGGATTGCAAAAGTTCGCTACTCCACCCCCGGTGTTGGGTTGATATCGCCACCTCCCCATCACGATATCTATTCGATTGAAGATTTGGCTCAGCTAATCCATGATCTTAAAAACGCAAACAAACGTGCACGAATTAACGTGAAACTTGTATCTCTTGTTGGAATCGGTACGATTGCAGCAGGAGTTTCCAAAGGTCATGCCGATGTGATCCTGGTGAGCGGACATGATGGCGGAACCGGGGCCTCACCGCAAACAAGTATCAAACATGCCGGCCTGCCGTGGGAACTTGGCCTTGCCGAAACCCATCAAACACTTGTACTTAACGATCTCCGGAGCCGCGTTTCACTCGAAACAGACGGACAGATTAAAACCGGGCGGGATATTGTGATTGCCGCACTTTTGGGTGCCGAGGAGTATGGCTTTGGTACCAGCGCACTCATAACTCTTGGATGTGTGATGATGCGGGTGTGCCACTTGAATACCTGTCCCGTTGGAATTGCAACTCAGAACCCTGAATTACGCCATAAATTTAAAGGAGATCCGCAATACGTGGTAAACTTCATGAAGTTTATTGCACAGGATGTGCGGGAATATATGGCAAAACTCGGGTTCCGGTCTATCGATGAGATGATCGGGCGGTCTGACAAACTGAAACAGCGGGAGACTGACCACTGGAAAGGAAAATACCTGGATCTTTCTCCTGTTCTCTACAAGCCGCACGCGCCCGAAGGCGTTGGTATACGATCTATGATCGAGCAGGATCACGGACTTGATAATGCTCTTGATACTCAAACTCTTATGGACGTATGTGAACCGGCACTGGTTCACAAGAAACCAGTTCAGGCCAAACTTGCTATCCGGAACATTAACCGGGTGGTGGGTACGATTCTCGGGAATGAAGTAACCCGGCGTTACGGGCCAAACGGATTACCTGAGGATACAATACATCTCAAATTTGAAGGATCTGCCGGCCAAAGTTTTGGAGCGTTCATCCCAAAAGGTATGACTCTTGAGCTCCGGGGCGACGCCAACGACTATTTCGGCAAAGGCCTTTCGGGTGGAAAGCTGATTCTTTACCCTGATGAGGGTATCCGGTTCAAACCTGAAGATAACATCATTGTTGGAAATGTGTCGTTTTATGGTGCCACAAGCGGCGAAGCTTACATCCGCGGAATGGCGGGAGAGCGTTTCTGCGTAAGAAACAGCGGCGTAAAAGCTGTGGTAGAAGCTGTAGGCGACCACGCCTGTGAGTACATGACAGGCGGACGTGTGGTGGTTCTCGGTCCCACAGGGCGCAATTTTGCTGCGGGGATGTCGGGCGGAATTGCCTACGTTCTGGATTTGAATGACCAGTTCAGCAAAAAGTGCAACATGGAGATGGTGACACTTCAGCAACTGGAAGATGAGCAGGAAATCAAGGAAGTGAAACAGATGATTCTGAATCATGGTGAGTATACCGACAGCCACCTTGCCTGGAAAGTGTTGGCGAAATGGGATCAGATCCAAAGCAAATTTGTGAAGGTGATGCCCAAAGATTACGAACGTATGCTCACAAATATTGAAAAAGCAAAACAGAACGGGGCAGACGAAGAACAGGCCGCAATGGACGCTTTTCTTGAAACCACCACATAACTCCTTAAAAATCCAGCTATCGGACTTTGACGGATTATTTTAACACAAACGATAAGACTTTAACCATTTGCTATTATGGGTAAACCAACCGGCTTCATGGAGTACGACAGAAAAACGATTCCATACCGAGAACCAGAAAAACGTGTAGAAGACTGGCAGGAAATGAACCTGAAAATGTCGGAGGAGGACCTTCGCACACAGGGTGCACGCTGTATGGATTGCGGCATTCCCTTTTGCCAGACGGGAAGCGACTGGGAGGGTAAATCCCTCGGATGCCCGATTCACAACCTGATACCAGAATGGAATGACTTGGTGTACCGGGGTAAATGGAAAGAGGCACTGCACAGGCTTCACAAGACCAATAATTTCCCTGAATTTACCGGAAGGGTTTGCCCCGCTCCATGTGAAGGGTCCTGTGTGTTGGGCATTACAGATCCCCCCGTAGCCATTAAGAGTATTGAGCAGGCTATTATCGATCGTGGATTTGAGGAAGGATGGGTTGTACCAAACCCGCCGGATCAGCGAACCGGCAAAACTGTGGGTATTGTGGGATCAGGGCCGGCAGGACTTGCTGCAGCGGCACAGCTCAATAAAGCCGGGCACACCGTAACTGTCTACGAACGGGCCGACCGTATTGGCGGGCTGCTTACCTACGGTATTCCAAACATGAAACTGGATAAAAATGTAGTTCAGCGCAGGGTTGATCTTCTAAAAGAAGAAGGCATAGAGTTTATTGTCAACACTGAAATTGGCACAGATATCCCGGCGGATGAACTTAAAGAAAAGTATGATGCTGTCATTCTTGCCGGAGGTGCTACAAATCCTCGCGATCTTTCTATTGACGGGCGGGACCTTAACGGCATCCACTTTGCCATGGAGTTTCTGCATGCCGACACCAAAAGCCTTCTTGATTCAGAGCATGAAGATGGCAACTTTATTTCTGCAAAAGACAAAGATGTAATTGTTATTGGTGGTGGAGATACCGGCACCGATTGTGTAAGTACATCAATGAGGCATAAATGTAAAAGCCTTACACAGTTTGAAATTATGCCCAAACCGCCAAGCTACCGTGCTGATGAAAATCCATGGCCCGAATGGCCCAATGTATACAAGCTGGACTACGGACAGGAAGAAGCCCGCAAAAAGTTTGGAGACGATCCCCGCCAGTATGAAGTGATGACGAAAAAGTTTGAAGGAGACGGAAACGGAAATCTGAAGGCACTTCACACGGTTCAGATTAAATGGGAGAAAGGCGAAAACGGACGAATGAAACCTGTTGAGGTTGAAGGAACTCAAAAAGTCTGGAAAGCGGATATAGTACTTCTTGCGATGGGATTCCTTGGCCCGGAAAATCCGCTTCTTGAACAGCTTGAGATTGAACGAGACGACCGCAGTAATGCAAAAGCCAAACACGGAGAATATGACACCAACGTAAAGGGCGTTTTTGCCGCTGGTGATATGCGACGCGGCCAAAGCCTGATCGTCTGGGCCATTAATGAAGGTCGTGAAGCCGCCCGCGAGTGCGACCGCTGGTTGATGGGGCATACGGAACTGCCGTAGTGGTTGGTTGATTGGTTTATTAGTTGAATGGTTGATTGGTTATTGGGTGTATTGATTAGATTAAGTTTTTTACAGGTATACAACCTATCTTCAATCTGAGAATAATGATCAACTCCGGACTTAAAACTTACAACTCAACACTCAAAACTTCATTTGTTAATGAATTCAGAAAAACTCCGCGAACTGCAATCGCCCCTAAAATCCAGGTATAAAGTAAAACCTGAAGCAGCTGTTATCACCCTCTATTCCAGTGGCAAAATTGGCGAAGGAGTAACTTGTAAGGTTAATACCGGTAAAGCAATGGTTAAAGCGGGATTGCACCCGGCCACCGGTGGTGATGGCATGGCAGCCTGCTCCGGCGATATGCTCCTGGATGCTCTTGTAGCCTGTGCCGGTGTAACGCTTAATGCCGTTGCAACAGCGATAGAAATAGACCTTGGCCCCGGCACTGAAATCCGGGCTGAAGGTGATCTTGATTTTCGCGGCACCCTGGGTGTGGATAAGGAAGCACCCGTTGGCTTTAAAGATATTCGGCTGATTTTTCATCTCGACACAACCGCCGGCCTGGACCAAATTGACACGCTCATCAAATTAACCGAACGGTATTGTGTTGTGTTTCAAACACTGAGCAATCCTCCAAAAATTGAAAGAGAAATATTGACGCAGTAGGCTGACAAAGTTGCCATGCACGCATTTTGTATGAGTTGCAGACAACGTTGATGAGTAGAATCTTTACAGAATGTTCTGCCCACGGGTTGTAGTATATTCAATTCCCGACTCCGGCAGGATTTTCGCTCTGCTCCAAACTCTGCCGGGTCAGGCAGAAGTTACCCATCTTTTTTCTTCAGCTTTTTAAAATCTCCAATGCTGCTGTTTACCCAATCAAGACGTTCTTTGGAAATACCTACAACAATTGCTGGTACCACGAACAGCGTTAAGATAGTTGCAAAGGCCAGGCCGCCAATAACTGAGCGGGCAAGAGGACTCCAGGTTTCCGCACCGGCCCCCATCTCTAGCGCGAGTGGGATCATAGAAAAAATGGTGGTCAGAGCGGTGAGCAGAATAGGCCGCATTCTTCGCTTACACGCCTGGAGGAATGCCACAAGATACCCGCGTTCGGTACTTGCCGTTTTGCCTGTATAAAAGTGGATATAGTCTACCAGTACAATTCCGTTGTTCACTACAATTCCGATTAATATTACAATCCCGATATAGGCCGGTACGCTTAGTGAGGTACCGGTGATAAACAGGAACAGCAGGGAGCCAAAAAATGCAAGAGGAACCGTCATCATGATGATAAAAGGATCTCTGAGGTTTTCAAACAGAGAAGCCATCACCATGTAGGTGAGCAGCAGTGAAAACAGGAATGCAATAAACATCTCCTCCTGGCTTTGGTCAATGTTAAACGTCGAACCGGTGAAATCATACCGGTAGCCATCGGGCAGTACAACGTCGTTTGAAAGGATGTCCCGAATGTTTTCCCTGTATTCAGTGACATCCACATCTCCCCTTACGTTCACCGTTAAATCGATATAGACCTCCCTGTCGCGGCGTGATATGCGGTTGAGCCCCTGGTGAAGCTGAAATTCACCTACACCCAGAATTGGAACCCGCACATTTTCCATTTGAACCACATCAAGGGCAAACAGATCATCCCGGTTCTGGAACCTGTCCCTGTCGTTTCTCACCTGGATTGGGATCTCACGGCCCTCCTCTCTGAAAAATCCTGCCCGGGTACCGCGAGACTGTGTACCAAATGCATTTGCAATTTCATTTGCAGATGCTCCCATACGGCTGATTCGCTCACGGTTCAGCACATAGTGCAGTTCGGGCGATGGACGATTCCGGTTGGTTGAAACTGACGTAACATTTGGATCTTCTGTAAGACGGTCTTCAATTCGCGTTGAGTACTCCTGGAGGGTTTCCACATCCGGACCAATCAGAGAAAGGCGTATACCGCTTCCGCCCCATCCGCCCCGGCCGCTTGGAATACCTCCGCCACCACTCTCCTGAACCTCAAGATCAACGTCAGGGGAATCGAACATATCTTGTGTCCTTGTCACCATGTCCTGTGTTGTAACAACGCGTTCACGCTGGTCTGTAAGTAATACCTTCATCTCTCCAAGATTGCTTTCACGGCTCCAGCGCTGGCGGCCAATACTGGTGATAACCGTTCGCACCTCATCCATTTCCAGCAGCTCATCAGTGTACTCACGTAATGTTGTTGCGGTATTATACAACTCATTGCCCGCAGGGAATGTAACTCTCACCGTGTATTCACCACTGTCATTTTCCGGGAAAAACTCCGATGGAATTGTTTGAAACAGAAGTACCGATCCGCCAATCACACCGACAACAAACACCGCTACGGCCCACTTTTTATCGAGAATCCAAATCAAAATTCGTCCGTAGTTTTTTTCGAGCTTATCGATAGCCCGGAACATCATGCTTTGACGATTAAATTCCTCCCGTTTCAGCATAAGCGAGGCAAGCACGGGAATAAGCACGATGGAAGCGATAAACGAACTTGTAATGGCAATGGAAATCGTGAGTGCAAGGTCGCGGGTAACAGTTCCCGTAACACCGCTGACGGCAAGAATAGGCACAAAAACGGCAAGGGTTGTCAGTGTGGAACCCAGCAAAGCACCGGACACTTCGTTGGTTCCCTCAAGTGCAGCGCTCATGCGTTTCTGGCCGCTCTCAAGTTTATTTGCAATACTTTCAGACACAACAATAGAGTTATCCACCAACAGCCCGATGGCCAGCGCCAGGCCGGTTATAGAGATGATGTTCAGACTGATATCCAGGAAATACATCGCTGCAAATGTAGCTGTCAGCGAAACCGGAATACTCATGGCCACGACAAACGCAATACGCCAGCCGCCCATAAATAACAGTAAAATCAGGATGACCACCACAAGGGCAATAAGGGCTGATTGTGCCAGGTTTGAAACTGAGTCCTCGATGAACTCCCCTTCGTTGCTGAGTACCTGGACAGCCACACTACCCGGCAGGTTTTCACTAAATGACCCTACGGCTTGCAGAACTTCTTCTGCTACGTCCAGCGTATTGGCATCCGACTGTTTTTGAACCTCTACTTTTACACTGTTTCTTCCGTTCACCTCTTCAAGTGATTCAATATCTGCGTAGGTGTTTTCAACGCGGGCAACATCAGATACACGTACCGGGTTGCCACTCTCACCGGTTTTTATGATCGTAGCACGGATTTCATCTATTGAGTTGTAGACCGACTCAGCCCGAAGACTGTAGTTGACACGATCGGCAACGAGGTTACCAATTGGTAAATTTACATTATTGTTCCGGATAGCCGTTACAACTTCGTTTGGGATGACACGGTGCCGGGCCAGAGCATCAGGATTGAGTGTTACGAAGAAGTTTCGCTCGAGGCCTCCCTGGGTATCTGCTGCCGCAACGCCCGGTATGCGTTCCAGCCGTGGCTCCACAAAGTCGATGGAAAGCTGGCGCAGTTCATCCAGTCCCATCGCATCAGACTCAATACTCAGCTCTATAATAGGCGACCTGTCCGGGTCAAATTGAAAAATTACAGGATCATTCGCTTCGGCTGGAAGATCGGGGCGAATCCGGTCTATCGCCTCCCGTATTTTCATTTCCGCCCGCTGAATGTTGCTGTTTGGATCCATTCGAAGAATGATGAACGCCCCACCCTGCCTTACGTTCGATTCCAGCGACTCAATCCCCTCAACACCCATAATGGCACCTTCCACCGGTTCCACTACCAGGCGCGACATATCATCCGGAGCCACATTCTGGTAGTTCACCGAAACAGCAAGCACCGGAATATTGAATGAAGGCATCAGGGTTACCTTCAGGTTTGAAAGAGCAAACAGCCCGAACCCTATCACAATCAAAGACATCATGAAGACGGTAACCGGTCGTTTAAGGATCCGTTCAGTAATGGTAATTTTTTTCATGAGTGTTGGATTTTATGATTCAGGATCATTCAGCGGATCTTCTTTATGAACGGCATTAAATCCGAACCGTTCAACCCAGCTGTTAACAATGTTGTACATGCAGGGTACAGCAAAAAGCATCAGTATAGTACTCATGGTTAACCCGCCAATCACCGTTCGGGCCATGGGGCTCCATGTTTCAGAGCCGGCGCCGATCTGTAGTGCAAGCGGTACCATTGCCAGGATTGTAGTAAGCGCCGTCATTAAGATCGGCCGCAAACGTCGGGTAGCTCCATTTGCTATGGCCTGTATTCGTTCATTGCCGCGAGCCTGCAATATTTTGATGTAGTCAATCATCACAATACCATTGTTTACAACAATACCTGTAAGTAAAACAAGGCCAACCATTGCCGTAACGCTAACCGGGGTTGATGTGATCCAAAGCATGAGCAAAACCCCCGTTAACGCCAGGGGAATAGTTACAATAATTATAAACGGTTCAACCAGGCTTTCAAATTGTGATGCCATTACCATGTAGGTGAGGATACCTGCAATCAAAAAGGCAAAAAGAAGATACTGGAACGACTGCTGCTGATCTTCCGCCGAACCGGCCACTTCGTAACGATATCCTTCGGGCCACTCCATATTGTTGAGGATAGCACGGGTTCGTTCGGTGGCTGTTTGCAGATCAATGCCTGCAAGGTCTGCCGTAATTTCATTCATTCGTTCCTGGTTCACCCGCATAATACTCGACGGCCCGGTGTAGCGCTCGATCCTGGCAAGGTTACTAAGTGGCATCCAGGTACCGGAGGCTGTTTGTAATTGTAAATCATCCAGGGAATTTGACTGAGAACGATCCATGGGTGAGAGCTGCACTAAAACTTCAAACTCTACCCCCTCATCAACAAACGTGGTGGCTATATCACCCCGAACCGCGTTGCTGACAGCTGTGGCAACCTGCGATGTATTTAATCCAACCCGCGATATGCGCTCGCGATCCATCTCAATGCGCAATTCGGGACGCCCCTGGTCGGACGTGCTGAATACACTGGCAATACCTTCTGTGTCCTGCAGCCCGTCCATTGCAACGGAGGTGAGTTCCTGGCGCACATCCGGGTCGAACCCATAGACCTGAACAATCAGGCCGGTTTCTCCGTCGGGGCTGAGCGGATCTTCGCGTACTTCTTTGATGTTTGCTCCGGGCACATCCCGCATACGTTCAAGCAGAGATGCTGTGATTTCAAACTGGCTTCGGTCGCGATCTTCAACCGGCGTCAACTCAATTCGTACCGTTCCCTGGTTGCCACCCGGATTATCTGCACCTTCAATCCCTGTTTTATCACCATAATCGGATACGACAAGCCGGGCCTCCGGCACTTCATTTCGTATGATTTCTTCCATTTGCAAAACCGTTCTTTCAAGCTCAAAGAGATTCACACCGGGTTCCCGCTGCACTTCAAGAACAATATTGTTTTCATCCACTTCCGGAAAAAACTCTCCGCCCAGAAGGAAAAATATGGGCAGAGATGCAATCAGCAGGATGAATGAGCTAATCACAATTAGGCCGCTATGTTTGAGTGCCCGGTTTACGGCTCTGCTGTAGGCATTTTCAAGCCGGTCAAGCTGCCGTGTCAGGAATGGCTCTACACGCTTTGTAAATACACCTGACACACGATCTTTTGCAATCCGCAAAACATAGATAATCGGGTAGAGCGGAATCACCACTAAAAACACGGGCAGGGAAAGAATTCGATTCCGAACCGACTGACGGCTCCATGCCAGCAGTCGCTGCAGCATCGTTTGATTTTCACCGGATGTACTCAGCTCTTTCTGAAATAGTTTTGAGCTCATTACCGGGATAATGGTCAGCGCCACAAGTACGGACACTATCAAAGCAAACGATATCGTCAATGCCAAATCACGGAAAAGCAGCCCTGCTATACCCGGTACGAACAGAACCGGCAAAAACACAACAAGTGTGGTTAGGGTACTTACCACAATCGGTGTAGCCACTTCACGAGCACCATTCACGGAAGAGGTGGCACCATCCTGGCCCTCTTCTTTAAATCGGAAAATATTTTCGAGCACCACCACAGCGTTATCCACAACCAGTCCCACGGCCAGGGTCAGTCCTGAAAGAGATATGATATTCAGGCTTACATCCGCCCAGTTCATGATGCTGAAAGTGGTAATAATAGATACCGGAATAGAAACGGCCACGATCAGTGATGACCGCCCGCTCCGCAGGAAAAGCAGTAACATAGCCATCACCAGAAAAATAGCCTGGATTGCTGTGAGAATCAGGTTATTAATGGACATCTCAATAAAATCTGCCCGGTTGGTCAGGATATCCAGTTCTACACCTGCGGGCAGTATGGAGCGCAGCTCATCCAGCGATTCCGTAATACCACCGGCTGCCGTTACGATATTGCTGTCGCTCTGTTTATAGAGGTTAATAATCACGCCGTCATTACCTTCAACCCGAACGTTGCCTATCGGCTGAGAAATACCATCCTCAACAGAGGCCACATCTTCCAGGTATACAGGATTGCCATTCACTTCGGAAACAATGCTGTTGCGGATCTCCTCCACATTTTCAAATTCACCAATGGTCCGAAGCGAGTAGGAGGTCTCTCCCTCCGATAATTCTCCCGCCGGAACCTGTACATTCTCCTGCTGCAAACGACTGGCTATATCACCGATATCAAGATTGTAGGAGCGCATCTGCGCGTTGCTGATCTGCACATTTATCTGGCGGGTCAGTCCACCGGCAGTTGATGCAGAGGCGACGCCGGGTATCCGTTCAAGACGCTGTTCCAGCTGCTGGGTTGATAAGGTTCGCAACTCGCGGGGGCTGCGCGTGTCTGAGGTGAGAGTGAGAACCACAATCGGTTCATCATTGGGGTCGTAAGAGAACACCACCGGCTGTTCGGCATCATCGGGCAGGCTTCTCCTGATCTGATCAAGTCGTTTTCGCACTTCGGTTTCAGCAAAAAAGAGGTCGGTTCCCCAGTTAAAATTAAGACGGACTACACTGGCGCCCTGGCTTGATTGCGAGCGAACTCGCTCAATGCCGGATACACTCCCGATTGATTCTTCAATCGGCCGGGTAATCAGCGTTTCCATGTCTTCCGGAGCCACTCCCTCGTACGTGGTGTATACTGTTATCGTGGGAAATGAAACGTCCGGGTATAGATTTAATCTGAGGTTTGAAAGGCCAAAAAGGCCAAAACCAATTAAAATAAGGCTGATCATCAACGAGGTAACCGGCCGGGCAACTGCTATTTTCGAGAGATTTCTCATGGTTTGCTCAGTTCTCGGTTGATTGATTATTTTCCCGGCCGCTGCTGCCCTCTTCTTCTTCTTCACCGGCCGATTCCATTACATCAATTTCACCACCCCGATCATCATCCCCGCTTCCGGAACCTGCAATCCTGATGGCTGCGCGTTCACGCAAACCCGACTGCCCGGTAACAATAAGCTGATCACCTTCAGCCAGTCCATCGATTATCTCTACCCGTTCGCCCTGTTCGAGCCCGAGCGTAAGCTGTTTGCGAACTGCAATCGTATCACCCTGTGCCACAAACACGGAATAGTTTCTGCGTAGCTCTACAGTGTTCGTTTCAGGTTCAATATAAGTCTCAACGTTCTCAATCATGGCAGACCGCGGGATGACAATCGCGTTTTCGCGGGTTTCCAGCGTAATGCGTGATTCTGCAAGTACTCCCTGCCGAACAGATGGCGTAACATCCGTGAGGCTTATCACCACTTCACCCAGTCCGGTTTCAGGATCAAGCTGGGGACTGATTCGGGAAATTACCCCCCTGGCAATATTTTGCCGGCGACTGCTCAGCCGTAAATCCACCGGAAGTCCAACAGTTACCGCTTCCCAGTCTTGCATGGGAAGAAACAGCCGTGTTTCGAAACCCACAAGATTGGCCACTTCAAAGGCCACTTCGCCGGTTGTAGCAACATCTCCTTCTGCAATAGAACGGCTCAGAACAACACCGTCAACCGGGCTGCGAATCATTGTATTATCCAGGTTTTCCCGGGAGCTTGTAAGTGAAGCCCTGGAAGCTTCGAGCTGTGCCCTGCTGGTACTATATGTGGCCATAACGTCTTCATATTCGGAAGAACTGATTGCCCCGGTTTCATAAAGCCGTTCCTGGCGGGAAAACTGAACACTGTCGCGTTCAAACGCAGTGCGGCTTTGGCGGAACTGTGCCTGAGCCTCCTCGTAGGCGTCACGAAATGGCAGCTCGTAAATTTTAGCCAGGCGATCGCCCTGGTTCACCGTATCCCCCAAATCAGCATAAATCTGTGTAACCTGGTTACTTACCTGCGGATTGATGTCGACCACATCCTGTGCCCTGATGGTTCCGAACGATCGGATTTGATCAGAGATGGATGACTGGCCTACTTCTACAACTTCAACACTTGTGGCAGCGCCGCCTGAGCCCTGAAAACCGCCGGGGCCACCACCTTGTTGATTACCATTATCAGAATTACAGCCATAGAATAAGATGGCTACCAGAAGCGCGGGAAGTATTGAAAAGGCATTTCGTAGTAAATGTAGTGACACGTTGATGCGTTTGGTTAATAGATAATTTAAAAAAGTTGTGACTTTTAGTTGAATGTAGGCAGTTCTATCGAACCATCAACCAAATTGTTACAACATTTAATTTCATGTGTACCACTTTTGCATGTTTTTTATAAGCTTTTACAAGAAAGAAGCTTGTGCAGATCTCACAAAAAGGCTGAATATAAAACCCGGGGTGAATTAAAACCACCATTAAAAACACGAATCTGCACCGTTCAGCTATACAATTTGTAAAATACAATTTGCTGCTTGCTGAGCTCTCTCCCATCGCCGAAATTTATAATCGCGGACTTCATCGGCCCGAATGGGTTAAACCTGAGATCGATTAAAAAAATAATGGTAACAGCAGTCCAAAAAGGGCATTAGGTAAGTTAATTCATCAGCAACTATGGCATCTCCAGCCTTTGTTAAGAACAGTAGATCACGCATCCCCCCGCAGATAACCCCTCGGGAAAGTGCGAGATGACTCTCTTTTTGGACCACTTTTGTTGGTATTTGACAAATTTAAGTATGAGTCCACTCCGAAAAGTCATGCGTTCTGAAAATTAGCGGCACAAGCTTAAATAATTTAGGTTTATTTGTTTCGAACTCACCCCACCCCCTCTCTAAAGATTTAGAGAGGGGTATGCGGTCTAAATTATTTAAGCTTGTTATAAACATTAGATCTTAATCTGACTTTTCGGAGTGGACTCAAGTATCGAACTAAGGTTTTAATCGAAAGATCAAACCCAATAAATCTACAAGTCTCGAGAAGTGGTAGCTGCAAACACAGCTACATAACAGACCCGGCTACAAATCCTCTTTTTCGGTTCAAACTTCAGGCAGTCATCACACCAACATTCTTATTTAGATTTAGTCTGCATAATCGTTGACACAGGGTTCGATCTTCTTTAACTTAGACTCGTTCTAAACAAAATCTTAACCACAACGAATTATCAATACGTTAGATATGAAACGATCGCTGGTATCTTTACTACTACTCTCTCTCCTGTTTTTCATTTCATGTGATGTAAACGACAGCTCATCAGACACGGATCTTGATGTCCCTGAAAATTATGAATTTACCCGCGGTGGTGAGTCTTCTGTCTCATTTTCCGGTCAAACCACCCGGTTAAAAATGGGGAATGAACTCTTTTCTGCAATGCTGGATTTTGACAATACCACAGAAGAGCTTCTGCTTCAAATGTACCGTAACACGGATGATGACGGCGGCAATGTTGATCCTTTCTCCGACTCAGAACTAAATCAATCCGAAAAAAGTATCAAAAGTAAAGTTGCCGCTTCTCAAGACTTCTTCTCCGGAAACGCCACACTGAGTGCTCAGATCAAAGATGAGTTTGAAACCTGGATATCCGGTCAGGTTTATGAAGTGTTTCCAAACAGAAACCAGCTTGCCGAACCCGGTGTGCCAGGCCAGATTGCCGATGGTTCCGTTGAACGCTATATCAACGACCAGGGTTTGGAATACGATCAAATGGTGGCGAAGAGTTTGGTTGGTGCATTAATAGCTGACCAGATGCTCAACAACTACCTGAGTCCCTCTGTGCTTGATGAATCCTCTAACCGTGAAGACAACAATAGCGAAGTGACCGAAGAAGGTACAAACTACACAACCATGGAACATAAGTGGGATGAAGCATACGGCTACATCTACGGCACGTCTGCGGATCCATCAAACCCAAATCCAACCCTTGGTGATGACGACATATTCCTGAATAAATATGCCGGAAGCGTAGTGGCAGACGAAGACTTTTCAACAATAGCTGATGACCTTTTCAATGCATTTAAAACCGGCCGTGCCGCAATTGTAGCCGGCGACTACGAAACACGTGATGAACAGGCAGCCATTATTCAGGATGTTGTATCAAAAATTATTGGTGTTCGCGCTGTTTATTACCTGCAGGCTGGAAAACGACAAATTGAATCCGATGAACTGGGTCCTGCTTTTCACTCTCTTTCTGAGGGATATGGGTTTATCTACAGTCTTCAGTTCACACGTATACCCGGAACAGATCAGCCCTACCTGAACCACGAGGAAGTAGAAGCCATTCTGGCGGATTTACTGGACGATGGTGAAAACGGACTCTGGGACCTTGAAACATCTACTCTGGATGACTTGTCCGAACAAATAGCAGACCGGTTCAGCTTTACGGTAGAACAGGCAGCAAACAACTAATTTGGTAATTAAAAAGCTGGCTACAGAAATGCCGTCAGCTTTTCATTTTACATAACCTCCTTGATGCAATGAAGAAAACGATAGCATTTATCATACCCATTCTGCTGATTTTCGGCTGTACTGAAACCGGCCCATCAGGACCTGAGGCCGATAATTTTGACCGCGAAGAAATGCTCGAAAACTGGGCCGACAACCTGATAATCCCTGCATTCACAAACTTCTCGGAAACCACCGGCCAGCTTCACGACGATGCAGTAACCTTCTCCGAAAATCCTTCAGCGGGAACTCTCGCAGATCTTCGGGAGTCTTGGGAAGACGCTTACCTCGCCTTCCAGCATGTAGCGATGTTTGAAAAGGGAAAACCAATGGAACTGCGGTTTCGCGATAATCTAAACATCTACCCAATAGACACGGATGAAATTGAAAACAGCATTCAGTCAGGCGAGTATAACCTTGAACTTCCGTCACTTACGGACAGCCAGGGGTTTCCCGCACTCGATTATCTATTGAACGGGCTTGGCGAAAGTGATGACAGTATACTGGAACACTATAAAACTCACGAAAACAGTGACGGATACAGGGAATATATTACCGATCTGACCCGTCGTATTGACGACCTGACCACCGAAGTTCTGGACGACTGGACCGACGGTTACCGGGATGAATTTGTAAGCAACTCCGGCAATGGTGCGAATTCATCTCTTGATATGATGGTAAACGATTACATCTTTTACTACGAGAAACACTTGCGAACCGGAAAAATCGGT
The DNA here is from genome assembly GCA_041686215.1 of Balneolaceae bacterium. GTDB lineage: Bacteria > Bacteroidota > Rhodothermia > Balneolales > Balneolaceae > SW132. Next base: position 52,921 of record JAWLEH010000004.1, read on the forward strand.
ATTCCGGCCGGAGTTTTTTCAGGGTCTCCCATTAGTTCAACCGTGGAAGCATATTACAGCCGGGGACTTTCCAAAGAACTCTTTTTCGAAGGAATGCAGGCAAGTGTCAATTTCTTTAATGGGTTTCATTTCGAAAACGGGTCCGAAGGCCTCAGTCTGAATGATTACCTCGAGTATTTAAACACCACAAGAGATGGAGACGATCTTGCTTCTGTCATCAATAACCAGTTTGAGGTTGCCTCCACCCAGGCTGAAGAACTGCACGATGATTTCGCGCACCAGGTTGAAACGGATAACTCCCTGATGCTTTCCACATTTGATGCGCTCCAGCAAAACGTTGTGTTTCTGAAAGTTGATATGCTTCAGGCTCTCAATATAAATGTAGACTATGTTGATGCCGACGGTGATTAATTGTTGAACGTGGCCACACTTCGAACATACTTGTCCACATATAAAAATGCTGCTCCACTGGCGCTCTTCCGGATTCTTTTCGGATTGTTGATGCTGTGGAGCATCATCCGTTTCGCGGCCCACGGGTGGATTGACCAGCTCTACATCGAGCCACAATTTTTCTTCTCCTATTATGGGTTTGAGTGGGTGCAACCACTTGGCAGCTGGACCTACCTGCTGTTTATCATTTGCGGGATCTCTGCCCTGTCTGTTGCCGCCGGGTTTAAATATCGCATCTCCATCATTTTGTTTTTCCTCAGCTTCACCTACATAGAGCTGATGGATAAAACCACTTACCTGAATCACTACTATTTCATCAGCATACTCAGTTTCCTGATGATCTTTCTGCCGGCACACGCATATTTTTCTATTGATGCCTATCGTGACCGGTCACTGCGTGCGCAGAAAGTGCCGGCCTGGACGATCGACAGCATCAAGTTTCTGCTTTGTATCGTCTATTTCTATGCCGGCCTCGCCAAACTCAATTCCGACTGGCTTTTGGAGGCTATGCCGCTGCAGATCTGGCTCCCTGCAAAATATTCAATTCCTCTTCTTGGCGATTTGCTCCAGAAAACCTGGGTTCACTACGCATTTTCCTGGGGTGGAGCACTCTACGATTTAGCCATCCCCTTTTTGTTACTCATACGAAAAACCCGGCTGTTTGCATTTATACTCGTGGTACTATTTCACGTGCTTACCCGGGTACTCTTTCCGATCGGTATGTTCCCGTATATCATGATCGCAAGCGCGCTGATCTTTTTTGATCCGTCTGTACACAACCGTATCCTTGAAAAAATCTCTGGCTGGCTTAGGATTGGCAAAAAGATGTTCGACAACGGGAAAATCTACCACTACCCCAATAAAATGATAAACCAGGTAACTCTTGGAATTGTTACTCTCTTTTTTGTGGTTCAGATTCTTGTTCCGTTCCGCTATATGCTCTACCCAGGCGAGCTCTTCTGGACGGAAGAGGGATACCGGTTCTCCTGGCGGGTAATGCTTATGGAGAAGGCCGGGTATGCCAACTTCAAAGTTGTTGACCCCGACACAAAACAGCGATTTTACGTAGATAACAGTGAGTTTTTGACCCGCTTCCAGGAAAAACAGATGTCTACTCAACCTGACTTTATTCTTGAGTACGCACATTTCCTGGAGCGCCACTACAGGCAGCAAGGTATCGCAGATCCCGAGATTTACGTGGAAAGCTATGTTGCGCTGAATGGCCGCCCAAGCCGTCCGTATGTGAACCCGGATCAAGACCTCACTAACATTGAACTCTCTTTTAAACCCCGAACATGGATTCTTCCATTTGATGATGATATCAAAGGTCTTTAGTCTGCTTTTATTAACGCTGGCATTTGCCGCAACTGCATTTGGCCAGGTCCGTGTATCGGGAACCATCACCGACCAGGAGTCCGGTGAACCCATGCGAGGTGTGGAGATCTACAATAACGATGCTGGGCGATCTTATACAACCAATCGGCGTGGGTATTTTGAAATGAACGATCTGGAACCGGGTACTTACTCCTTTTTCATCTACAAACTTGGGTACGAGGTTGTCACCCTTCCCGTCACTCTGGATGATGAATCCCTGGAATTTGAGATCGGGATGGAGCGGATCTCCAGGGAAATGACCGAAGTAGCCATCAATGAACAGCGGGAGCAGATTTTTGCAATGCAGCGCATGCGTGAAGTGGAAGGTACATCGATATTTGCAGGCAAAAAGACCGAGGTAGTGAATCTCGAACAGATGGTGGTGAACCGCTCTGCTAACAACGCACGTCAGATATACAGCCAGATAGCCGGACTGAATATTTTTGAATCGAATGATGCCGGTTTGCAGCTCAATATCGGCGGCCGGGGGCTCGATCCAAATCGTTCATCAAATTTCAATATCAGGCAAAACGGCTACGACATCAGTGCAGATGTTCTTGGATATCCCGAAAGCTATTATACACCTACGGCCGAGGGTGTCAGCGATATCCAGGTGATTCGCGGAGCGGCATCCCTGCAGTACGGCACCCAGTTTGGCGGGCTGGTTAATTTTATAATGAAAAAACCGGTACGGGATAAAACCGTGCAGCTGGTTTCAAGGCAATCAGTAGGCAACGATGCACTTTTTACATCCTTCAACAGTCTGAGCGGGACAAGCAGTAACCTGGGGTACTACGGCTTTTTTAATTATAAACAGGGGGACGGGTTTCGGCCCAATTCCGGCTTTGATTCCCAAAATGCGTACCTCTATGCGGATTACAAGCTTAGTGATAATACCACTGTGAGTGCAGACTTTACCTATCTGTACTATCTCGCGCAGCAGCCGGGCGGCCTCACTGATGCCCAGTTCTACTCAAATCCCCGGGTGAGCAACCGCGCCCGCAACTGGTTCCAGGTAGACTGGAAACTGGCGTCGGCTAAACTCGAACACCGATTTACCGATCAAACGAGGCTCAGTGTAGCGGCTTTCGGGCTGGATGCATCCCGGAAAACGGTTGGATTCAGAACCAACCGCGTCTCACAGGAAGACGATCCCGATGCACCGCGCGACCTAATTGACGGACGATTCAACAACTGGGGCATTGAAGCCCGCCTTCTGAGCCGGTACAAGATCGGTGACAAAAATTCAGTGTTTTTAATCGGCTCAAAATATTATGATTCCGAAAACAAATCCGTCCAGGGCCCGGGCACCGCTGACAGCAACGCAGATTTTTCTCTTGCAACTGATCAGTTCCCCGATTACCCAAATCAATCCGATTTCACCTATCCTAACCGGAACATGGCCATTTTTGGTGAAAATATATTTTACCTGAAAGATAATCTATCCATTACCCCGGGATTCCGGTTTGAGCATATCCGCACGCAAAGTATAGGAACTTTTAAACGGGTGAACTTCGATCTTGCAGGTAACCCAATACAGAACGAAACATTTGAAGATAATCGCGATTTTAGCCGTAGTTTTTTATTGCTTGGTGCAGGTATTAGCTATCTGCCGGACACCGGAGTGGAGTTATACGCCAACTTTTCTCAAAATTATCGCTCTGTAACCTTTAATGATATCCGGACCGTTAACCCAACCTTCCAGGTGGATCCCGACATTACAGATGAAAGTGGTTACACGGCCGATTTTGGTGTGCGGGGAGAATTGGGAGAGGTCTTTTCATACGATATTGGCGGATACGGCCTGGTGTACGACAACCGCATCGGAGAAGTACTGCGGGCAGAAACACGGCTCAGTGCAGACGGCGAACTTGAAGAGACCGGACGCGTTGTTCGCTTCCGGGGTAACATCGGCCGTGCATTTATGGCCGGCCTGGAAAGCCTTCTGGAGCTGAACCTGCTTCCTCTTTTCGGGGCTGACCGACAGGATCTGCAGCTATCGGTTTTTGCCAACACCGCCATTACGCGCTCTGACTATACCAATTCCGGGATTCCCGGAGTTGAGGGTAATAACGTAGAATTTGTTCCGGAAGTAAATTTGAAATCAGGGATTAGATTTGGGTATAAAAATCTGCTTGCAAGTGCACAATACACCTATATGTCGTCCCAGTTTACGGATGCCTCCAACGCTGCGCAGAATCCGAATGATAATCAAAGCGGCATTCGGGGAGAAATCCCGGCGTACGATGTGGTAGACCTTTCCGCTTCCTGGTCCTGGAACTATTTCACCCTCGAGGGCGGCGTAAATAACGCACTTGATTCCTGGTATTTTACACGCCGGGCAACCGGCTACCCCGGGCCGGGAATCATCCCGTCTCCGCCGCGAAGTTACTATCTTAGTGTTCAGCTTAAGTTTGGACGTTAGCAGAGTTATTACTCTTTGAAATCAGCCGGTTTCAGACCTTCAACGTAGTTATCAAATCCAAACGGCGTAGGATTGTACTCCCCAATAATCTCCACATTCGGTACATCCGGCAGCTCCTCTGCGATATCTAATGCCCAATAACTTGCGTTCACTATCAACCGCCGAAGATCATCGCTTTCAAAATCTTCCGATGAGCCCATTGTGGTTGTAAATACCCTGCCCTCTTTTCCATTTTCAATTTGGTATGATTTTGTCCAGGCCACGGGCATAATCGACTTCCCGAGGTTTACCGGTGCATCGGGCGTCATGCCGGTTGTGGATTGTCCCCAAACCAACACATCAACATCTCCGCTGAGCTCTCTCACACCATACACATCCGTCGGCCCCCAAATATCGTGAACTTCTCTTAATATTGGATGGTCCTGTCTCTCACTTATGCCGTCGATTAAACCCCGGGTCCCTTCGCTGCCGTGGTCTCCGTGGTGATCCACCCAGGTTTCTCCCAGTATTTTGCGGCCAAAGCCGTCTTCCCAGCCCTCTGTTTCGCTTCTGAAATCGTAATGAGCGAACTTGCTGTCGGTATTCCTGCTATAGTGAAATGCATGGGTTGATGTACGGATTGCAACCAGGGGTTTCCCCTCTTTCAGGTACTCATCAAAATAAGCCATATCCTCATCCGGCAGTTCACGAAAGCGCGTAAATAAAATCATTAAATCTGCCTCTTCCAGGTGACTCATTCCCGGAATATTGGTTTGATGGTCCGGTTTGATCTCCCCCGTCTCAGGATCAATGGCAAACAGTACTGTCGTTTTAAACCCGTGGTGGTGAGTTAAAATCTTTGCCAGCATCGGCAGTGCCTCCTCCGACCGGTACTCATCATCCCCGCTGATTAAAACAATATGTCTGCCTTTTTCTGCTGCCTGCTCCGGTTCATAGGTGATCCACTTCTCGCCATCTTGAGCACAGGCAGATTGAGTAATAAACACCAATGCAACAATTAACAAAGATATCTTCCATCGATTCATATACTTACCTCACATATAATTATTTAACCAAATAACGGTTTACTCATCCAGCGGATGTTCTTGCAACAACTCTTCAGGAGAATAAAACCCGGATTTACCTGACGTCTCTTCCCTGACCTTCTGCACCGTCTCCGGTGAAATGGCGGAGGCCTCATTGCCAAAACTGTTACGCACATAAGTCAAAATGGCGGCAACTTCTTCATCATTCAGCATTCCTCTGAACGGGGTCATCGGCACGCTTCCCGGGTACTCTTCACCCAGCACCTCTATCGGCCCCGAAAGACCGTGCAAAGTAAGTTTAATCAATCGTTCTTCACTGCCCGTAACCCATCGGGTTCCGGCGAGAGGCGGAAAACCTGCGGCTGTGAGTCCGCGTCCATCAGGCTGATGGCAGGTGCCGCAGTAGCCGTCTCTTCCGTAAATCTCTCGGCCTTTCCTGTAGAGTTCCAGGTCAGACTCCGCAAGGTCGGGTTCTTCCATTTCTTCCATCTCTTCAGCAGGAGGCCCGCCCACCAACCGGCTCATGGCCGCCTCGTAAGATGGCGACATCCAGTCGTCGAGCGGGTGGTTCGCTGCCTCATTCAAAACGGCCAGGCCTTCTTCGCTATCCAGCCATGATGCAGCCACGATAGCTTCGAGGCGCACCCGGCCGTGCTCATCGCCAGCCGCCTGCCTGAGCAGACCGGGCTGATCATCTACCTGGTGCCCTGTATATCGTAACACACGAACCGCGGCAGCACGCACACGGTAATCCTCCGCATCCAAAAGCTTACGCAAAAGTGGTTCCTCTACCTGGTTCAACCCCCAGGAAACCCAAAGAGCTTCCAGCAGGTGATGTTCATAACGGGCCGATGTTTCTTCAAGCGTGTCAATCCAATCTCTTAGCGCAGGCAGGACGTCATCCGCATCTCTTGCCCGGAGTTCACGGCGGGTCCGCTTTCGGGCATTATCCTCGTGAAGAGTGAGATTCTCCAGCAATGTAGAGATGTCGGCACCGGCGATTTCAGGCGGTTCAACCAGCGGCCGTTCGGTGTGTGTGATTCGGTAAATTCTTCCGTGAACATGGTCGCGCAGCGGATCGCGGGCGTTGTGCTGCATGTGGCCGATCAGCACGTTGTGCCAGTCGGCAAGATAGAGAGACCCGTCGGGGGCAAACTCCATATCCACAGGACGAAAATTGGGATCGTCTCCCCTGATTAGATCCTGCCGGTGACGGCTTGAATAGCCGGTACCATCATCTTCCAGGGTGTGCTGCTTGGTTCCCAAAAACCCAATGGTATTGTTGATTAAGAAATCACCCTGAACCTCCTCCGGGAAATGGCGGCTGGACACAAATTCAAGCCCCGATGTTGGTCGTACCCTGTGCTCATCCTCTATCAGGTTTCTCGATTTTGGTGATGCAATCCCGTACGCCGGTTTCACCGTTCCGGGCATCATCCAGAGCACATCCGGCCCCGACGTTTCCGCAAAAATGGGCTGCCCCCACTGGTCAAATGCAATTCCCCAGGGATTGGGAATTGAGAGCTGGGCAGTTCGTTCCAGGCGTTTTCGCTGCGGATTATAGCGATAAAAACCCCCGTTTGTACCGCGAACGGGCCCGTACGACGTTTCCACGTTTGTATGCAGGAAAACGCCTTCAGCCATATAAATGGCCCCTGAAGGATCGAGTGTGTAGGCGCTGTGTGCGTGATGTGTATCATGGTCGTCGAATCCACTTAGAATAATCTCTTTTGAATCTGCAAGATCATCGCCGTCCGCATCTTTCAGAAGCACTAAATCCGTTCCCTGAGACACATATACGCCCTCGGGAGCCAGCTCAAACCCAACGGGCAGATGAAGGCCATCGGCAAAGACAGTCTGTTTGTCGGCTTTTCCGTCACCATCAGTATCTTCAAGAATGATCAGTTTATCATCCGGTTTCTCATCACCCGGCTGGTAATGCGGGTAACTTGGCATGGTTGCAACCCAAAGCCGACCTTCGTTGTCAAACGTAAGCTGTACCGGGTTGGCCAGGTCGTTAAACTCCTCCTCAGAGGCAAACAAATCAATCGTATAACCAGGAGCCGTTGTTAGCTGATCCAGTGCATCCTGCCCGTAAAGATATTCCGGGTTTCCATGCTGATCCGGATCAAAATTGGTTTCAACTTCGGGCAGATCCCGGGTCTGTTCATCCTCGGCTGCAACATCCATCTCTTCACCATTGGCGGCTTTCCAGATTGCTTCATCACGTATCTCCGTCATTTGCCGGATTTTCTCGATCTCTGCTGGATAGTTATCCGGCCCAAACGGTTCAAACCGTCGGCCGTAGGCGTGTACACCATTCGGAATTTTAAAATCGTTATACCACATCCAGTTTTTCTCCTGTACGGCATCGTGTACGCTCTGACGGTGCTGGTCATCAACCGAACCCGATTGGCCAAAAATCTGGTCGGCCAGAAGTTCTGAAAACCGCTCGTAACCCTGCTCATTCAGTTGCGAACCGTCAATGGTAAGCGGTTCGGAAGCTTCATCATACCAGTTGGTGCTGGCTGTAAACGCATCCACGAAAATGACATCGTGTTCTTCGGCTACATCATGCATTGCCTCAGTGTATAGCTGAAGGTTTTCGTTTTCCGTTTGGCCGTCCGGAAGATCAAAGCGATCAGACAGATTTTCAAAAGCAATCGGTGAAACAAGCACGAGCTGAGCGGTGTCAGACTCGCTGTAGTTCTGTCGTTTTGAATGCCGGATAAATGCGTTTAGCTCATCTTTATAATTCTGCACCCCATCTTCACCGTTATACGATTCATTGAACCCAAAAAAAGCGATCAACACATCCGGATTAAATTTTGAGATCCACTCGTCAGGATAGGGAAATTGGCCCTCACTGCCTGAATTCACGGCGAGATCTGAATAAAAGTCTTCGGCGGCGGGAAAAGCCCACGGCGTATCCCGTGAGGAGTGCGGTCGAAATCCAGGTGTATTGCCGGGGTCACTCATATTTCGAATCAAAAGCCGGTGGTTGGGGTAGCGCAGATGCATTTCCGTCTCAAAAAGGCCATACTGCATCATCCTTGATCCCAGGTTATTCCCGATTAGAACGATAGAAGACTCTTCGGAAAGCTCCACCACAGGACGGTCGGCTGTTGAACACTGAATAAGCGTTAAGCCGCAAAACAAAATTAGTATACTACCGGATAAATACGTGGTAGAATGGGGCTTTATGAAATTAAGTGCCTTTTGAAAAAAAATGGAACAGTGCCTGTTTTGCATTAAAGAGTGGATCCTGTTAAACACGTTTAAACATCTGACAGGATTCTACTTAATTGATTCCATTAATGCAAAAAACAAATCGTTCGCAGATATAGTGAGCCGCGATCAATACCTAGTCTCCTGCTTACTTAACCCACACCGATTCACATGTTTTCGTGAACCCGCCCTGGTGTACAGGGTCATCTGACGGCAGCACTTCTCAATAGCCCGGCAAATTGAATACATCCGGGGGTATGAATTATTAATTAGCCGTTAAGTGACTCTGTATTTATCTAACGGCTTTTCTGTTTTTAGTAGTGGCAAGCATACAGCGAACATTTTTCAGAGGACTCTTAGTTGTTGTGGATTTTACATCATAACGAGGTGCAAAAGATGTGCTAATGTATGAGAATCTTCCAGGAAGATACGATAACAGTGTGCCGTTTGAGAGTATTATAAACCTAAGTTCGGTTGTTATCATTACTGAATTACACTTGAAGCAGTCCAGGAAGGGCGTCATCCCGCGCCTGATGCGGATCCCTCATCCCAAAAAAAGGCAGGAGATACCACGCCTCGGCGTGGTATGACAGTATTGAAATTGAATTTACTAAACAATCGCACTTCCTGGACTGCCTTAGCCATTTTCTCCATATTTTTGAACCAAACTCAGGTTATAACTACCTGGACAGTTTAGGTTTTAGCCAAGATGATGTAGTTCTACATTCTACTTAATATCAACAACATCATGGTTGAAAACCATGCCAAGTTCTTTAGGGATACAATTAGCTGCACCACAAGCAACACCGTTTTTGGCGGTATTAATCAGATCATTGGTTTGATGCCAAGCAGAAACGATACCAGCGGTTATACAATCACCACTTCCTGCCGAGATAATTATATAATTGAGATTATATTTAGCGTGCACAGTTTGCTGGCTGAACCCAAGGCATAGACCGTTTCTGCCGTCTGTGACAGCAGCCATAGAATACTTTTTGAGGCAAGCTTGTACATATACATTTGGAGGTGAAAAGTTACCATTAATTTCTCTTGCTTCATCCATGTTTATATGTATACCAAAAGGTTTAGCACTCAGGGCGTATTGTAACTGATTTCCACTTGCGTCTACCCAGAATAGACAATCGCACTTTTCAGCAACATTTTAAGGCGTGTGTAAGAGTTATCGGAGGAATTTATTCACCATGAGCCATTTACATTAAGAGCTTCAGCGGTTACAGTATGTCTTCCAAGTTCAATAAAGAAAGACTCCTCCTGGCTTGGTGAGTTTGTTGGGCCGGCTTCAATGATTTCGCTGTCATCGGATACTTTAGGGTAAGACAGGTTCGACACCAGCCATTTAAAGCAGGCTCAAAGCTTTGATTGCCCACCTTCTTTACTTCTCTTCGAATCCATTCACCAGTATTTCCTCCCCATTACCTGAATAGTTTGGTTTGATTGCCAGTTTTATGAAGCGCCATGGCTGCATGTACTTGTACTCCCTTGCCACCTGGGTGTGCAATCTATTCATTTCATTTATTTAACTGGCCAATTTCAAAATGATTAAGGTGTGGAAAATTTATCTACTGATGGATTTGGGCAAATCGTCATAAAGGACATAGTGAAACGGGTTGAATTTTATGATTTTATATTTCATAAAGTAAATATATTTAATATAAATGGACTAAAAAGAAAGAAATAATAATAATAATTACTTGCTTTTTCCTTTTAAATACCATTTTTTAAAATTCGAAAGTTAAAAAAAGCTTTTTTTGTTTGTGTAATATTAACTTAAACAAAGGTCCAAATTATGATGAAGTGGATACATAATATTAATCTGCTTGGGTTAGGGGTGTTGGTGCTGCTTCCAATGTCTTTAATAGCTCAGGATGTTTCGGTGTCTGGTAAAGTGACGGACTCGGCCGGTGATGCATTACCAGGAGTGAATGTTTTAATTGATGAAAGTGGAAGTGGTACTATAACAAATAATGAGGGTGAGTATCAGCTTGAAGCGCCTTCGGACGGCACTCTGGTGTTCTCGTATGTTGGATTTGAACAGCAACGAATAGCAATAAACGGAAGCAACACTATTGATGTAGTTTTACAGGAGAGTACAGCGGAACTTGATGATTTAGTTGTGATGGGATACAGTGAGCGAGGTTTACGTGAAATTTCGAGTTCTGTCGCCAGTATTGATGCTGAGGACTTGCAGGATGTAACCACATCAAACACCACAAGTTTGCTTCAAGGGAAGGCTTCAGGTGTTTATATGTCTTCAACATCGGGAAGTCCGGGTTCCACTCCTGAAGTTCGAATTCGTGGTGCAGGTTCAATTACTGCCGGGTCTGATCCATTATACGTAATAGATGGTGTGATTGCAGGATCTGGCGGGGCTTTTGATGTGAATATGTTAAATCCAAGAGATGTAGAGTCAGTTACAGTTTTAAAAGACGCCTCTGCAACTTCACTCTATGGATCACGTGCTTCGAACGGAGTGATTGTAATTACGACTAAGCAAGCTAAGCCGGGGACATCAAATATTGATATTAGTACAACACTGGGTGTAAGTAATAGGAGTAACGGTAATTTTGAGGTGATGAATTCGGCTCAGAATTACGAATATCATGATCTCATGGGGGACCCTAATTTAGATAATTCATGGCTGGATCGAGATACCGACTGGCAGGATCTTGCATTTGATCAGGGAGTACTTCAGGAGTACCAAGTTTCTGTTTCTGCCGGAAATGATAGAACTCGCTATTATATATCCGGGAATTATTTTAATGAAGAGGGGACTTTAATTTCTGATGAGTTAGAGAGATTTTCCGGCCGTCTTAATCTCACCCATCAAGTAAATGATCGATTCAATCTAATTACAAGTTTGAGTGGTAGTTATACAGATAATGTTAACAACCCTACAGGGGCACTTTATCAATCGTACAATAACCTACCGTGGGATGAGCCCTACAGAGAGGATGGTTCAATACGTACGGGGAATGAATCAAATTGGTTGGGAAGAGATAATTCTAATTTTCTTTATCCATTACAGTATAATGCGAGTAATAGCCGAAGGCATTATATAGCCGGTAGTGTTCGGGGAGAGTTTAATATTTTTGATTGGCTGTATGTGAGCAGTACAAATCGTGCAACCATTAATAACTATAGAGCTGAGTCAAATGCAGATCGAAGAACATCTGCAGGGAGTACAAATAATGGAGAGTTAAATAATTCATATGATTACAGCTCTTCATTTATTTCGTCTAACTTGATTCACGCGAACAGAGATTTTGGAGATCATTCACTGAGCGGTTTAGCAGGTTTTGAGTATCAGCGATCATATTCAGACGGCATCAATGGAACAGGAATCGGTATAGAGCCGAATCTTGAAATACTAAATGTAACTGCAGAACCACTTACCATCGGTGGGTATAAGTATGAGAGTGAATTCTTTTCAGCCCTGTCTCAATTAGAGTATAATTATCGAGACACATATTTTGGAACTATTTCGTATCGATTAGACGGTTCGTCAAGATTTGGAGTTGATAATCGTTACGGGAATTTTTATTCAATTGGTGGTTCTTGGCTGGTGAGCAACGAGGAGTTTATAAATAATTTTGAGGCCATTGACCTATTGCGAATAAGGGGAAGTTACGGAACTTCAGGAAATGCAGGAATTGGAAACTATGAGCATTTTGGTTTGTACTCCTATACCGTTCAGTATGCGGGAAACCCTGGAGCCGTACCTACGAGAATAGCCAACCCTGAACTTACCTGGGAGATTGCAAAACAGGCAAATATTGGAATAGATTTGGAGATATTTGAACGGATAGAGTTTAGTACTGATATCTACCAACAAACCAATGACGATCTGCTATTGGCAGTTGTATTGCCTGCTACAGCCGGTTTTAGCAGCAGGACAGAAAATGTTGGGAGTGTACGTAATCGTGGTTTTGAATTTGAATTGACAACTCAAAATATCCTCGGTGATTTTAATTGGACGACAGATTTCAATATTTCATTCAATAATAATGAAGTAATAAATCTGCATGAAGGGGAGGACATACTTGCTGGAAATCAACGAATTATGGAAGGGTACGATAAAAATACCTGGTACATGAGGAAATGGATGGGGGTAGATCCCGAAACCGGAGCTCCACTTTGGGAAGTTTTAACGAGAGACGATGATGGTGATGTTGTAGACCGGGATGTAACGAACAATTACAGTGAGGCGACTCAGCAACCTGTGGGAACTGCAACACCAGATTTTAGTGGTGGTATACGAAATAGATTTTCATATAAAGGCCTGAGTTTAAACACATTTTTCACTTTCACCTATGGCAATGATGTATATCATAGCGCAAGGCAGTTATTTGATTCTGACGGTGCCTATCCTGGGTATAATCAGATGGTACTGAAAGATGACTGGAGCCGCTGGCAACAGTCTGGGGATGACGCAACACATCCCAGGGCAGTATATGGAGGTAATCAAAACTCTAATAGTCCTTCTTCACGCTATCTTGAAGACGGTTCCTATTTACGACTTCAGAATATATCGCTGTCGTACAATTTATCACCAGATGTATTAAGTCAATTTGGGTTTCGCACACTTCGAGTGTTTGCCAGTGGGGACAATCTTGTGACGTTTACAGGATTTTCCGGGATGGATCCCGAAGCAGGTGTAGAATCTGGTACGGCGGGGACAAAATATCCTATCAGTCGAAAATTGTTATTTGGAATTGAAGTAGGTCTTTAAAAAACAGAACATAATACTATGAAAAATTTACAGAAAAGGATCATACTGATTGTTACAGGTACTTTATTACTGATTGGGTGCGATCTCAATAATGCACCTTATGATGGACAAGGAGAAGAGGCAGCACTGGAATCTTTTGAAGGTATACAGGCTGCAACTTATGGGAATTATCACAGGCTGGTTGGAGATGGTTATTACTCATATAACAGATCACTATTTCAAATGGGTGAGTACCCTGCGGATAATGTTTCGCTCAGTGGTACTACCACTGACCCCCTGTTTTTGGCTTACAACTACAATCATACACCTAATATGGGGAATGCTTCTACGATTTGGAGTGGGGCATATCAGCTTATTTATGGAACAAACAGGGTAATAGAAGAAGTGGAGACGGGACAAAGTGCAGAACAAGATCAATTAGTTGGTGAAAACAAACTTTTAAGAGCCTTAGCCCATTTTCACCTTGTAACATTCTTTGCACGGCCCTATACACAAGACCCCAATGGACTTGGTGTGCCCATTAAAACAAACTCTGATCCGGAAGAGTTACTGCCAAGAAGTTCTGTTTCAGAAGTATATGATTTTTTGGTAAACGAACTTGAAGATGCTGCTGACTTGATGAATTTAGAGAAACCAAATAGTTACGCTTCAAAGGAAGTTGCGTATGGATTACTCTCCAGAATTCATTTGTATATGGGAGAAAATGAAGAGGCGATTGATTATGCGAACCGAGTGATAAATTCGGGACGATATGAGTTGTTCAGCTCTGATAATCTTGAAAATTATTTCAGATTGCCGAATGAAAGCAATGAAGAAACAATTTTTGCTATTCGCCACACACAAGATGACGATAAAGGATATGGAAATATTGGTTCTATGTATTATACATCACCATCAGGGATGGGTTGGGGTGAAATGTATGCGTCAGAAAGTTACCGTAATTTGTTAGATGAATACCCTGAAGATGAACGGCATGGTTTCTTAGAACCGAGATATGAAACTGATGACAATGGCAATCCGATAACTGATGATAATGGGGATCCGATTGTAGCAAAAAGAAACGGTTATCCTGTATGGTATGTGCTCAAATTTTCATACCAGGAAGATATCGCTTCTTTAAGCTCACCTGTTATATTAAGGCTTTCAGAAATGTATTTAAACAGAGCTGAAGCAAATGCAAAACTTGACAATGATCAAGATGCAATTGATGATGTGAACTTGATACGACAAAGGGCCGGATTAAGTGGTGATGCACTTTACAGTACAGGAGATTTAAAAGGTAGAGATACTGTTTTAGATGTTGTACTTGAGGAGAGAAGATTAGAACTGGCCTTTGAAGCACATCGGAAGTTTGACATCTTCAGAAACGACCGGGAGTTAGAACGTGATTACCCAGGTACACATCTTAATCCAAGTAATCCCGGGGTGAATATGGAAGAAGAAACACAGGTTATTGCACCTGATCACCCAAGAGTCGTATTCTTTATACCAGAAAACGAAATAACTCTAAATCCAAATTTAGAGCAAAATCCATAAATGAGTATTAAGTTTGCCCGCTATAATACGGTGGGCAGACTTTTAAATATAGTTCGCCAATAAATTTAAACGAAGAAGAAGCTATCACAGGATAGCTTTTTTTATTGAAGGAGAAATATGCTTAACGTAAAATATTTTATGACCCTAATTTTATGTTCATTCCTGGCTTGTAGTGAGAGCGGGACAGATACACTCTCTGAGAGTAATAAAACAGAGTTTATTCCATTAGCCGGAAATGCATATTCTACTGATCGGCATCCTGGTTTTGTTGATTTAGAAGATGGTTTGACAAACTGGAATGATGGTCGTGTAGAGATTGAAGCTTTCTTTTATGTTGGTGAACTAACGACCGCACAAATTGGAATCAGGGGTAAAACTTCGGGAAAAAGTGTAATTGAACTTGAAATAAATAACCAACGAGAAACTGTAGAATTAGAATCTGATGATTTTGAATCTGTAACAATGGGTGATTTTGAATTGACTAAGCCTGGCTACCAAAAGGCTACGTTGCGAGGGTTAGATAAAGAGGGTGAATATTTTGCTAATATTACAGATCTGTTTATTGTAGTACCGGAGGATATTCGGTTGCAATATGTAAGGGAAAATGAAAATAATAGGTTTTATTGGGGCAGAAGAGGGCCTTCTATACATTTAACTTACGGTGATTTACCAGAAGACGAGAATATTGAATGGTTTTATAGTGAAATTACAGTACCGGAAGATTATGATCCTGTTGGATCATATTTTATGACAAACGGATTTGGGGAGGGATATTTTGGGATCCAAGTAAATTCAGAGGATGAACGAAGGGTATTGTTTTCTGTTTGGAGCCCATATCAAACAGATGACCCCAGTGATATACCAGAAGATCAACGTATTCAAGTCTTGGATCATGGAGAAGATGTTATCGTAGGTGAATTCGGAAATGAAGGTTCCGGAGGGCAAAGTTATAAGGTTTACAATTGGAATACTGGTGTAACATATCGTTTTTTAAATTCAATTAAACCTGATGGCAGGGGGAATACAATTTACACAGGATATTTTTATGCACCTGAAACTTCCTCATGGCATTTAATTGCACGGTTCTTACGACCCCAAACGGATACATGGTACACGCGACCGCACTCTTTTTTAGAAAATTTTTCATATGAAAATGGCCACATAGAGCGAAAGGCATATTATCACAATCAATGGGCCCGTAAAAGCGATGGAACTTGGATAGAGCTCAATCAAGCGAAGTTTACCGGTGATGATATAGCACAAATAGGTTACCGGTTGGATTATGCTACGGGTACTGAAGGTGGACAATTTTATTTAAGGAATGGAGGTTTTTTTGATTCAAGTGTTGAATTAGGCGGGCAACTAAGTAGAAGTCCGATGGGAAAACCCCCTGAAATAGATGGCGAAAAACTTTTATATTTTGAATAGTCTGATGTGGTATCTGTTGATCTGAAAAGGGGACAATAATATTGAATCTTGGGTTCATATTAATAAAATCTGAGATTACTCATGAGTTAACAAACTTTATATGGATCTACAATTGAACTGGAGATGGCAGTGTATGTTGTGAATTGAGAAATCGTCAGTTAAAAAATTAAACATGTTTCGCAAAAAAGACGTCAATTTAAAACTATCAATTTATAAATGAGAACGACAGTGGAAAGACGAGACAATATTATAAAAAAGTTGCAAAAAGAGGGTAAAGTACGGGTTGACGAGCTTAGTGAAGAGTATGGGGTAACTACTGTTACGATTCGCAATGATCTTGATTTTTTAGAGAAAAAAGGCATACTGCACCGAACTCATGGGGGAGCATTATTACGAAACAATGTTTACAATGACCCGAGCATTGAAGAGAAGCAGATGTTGAATAAAGAGGAGAAACAAAAAATTGGAGAAAAAGCCGCCGAGTATATTGAAGACGGCCAATCTATTTTACTTGACTCCGGTACTACAACTCTTCAAATAGCTTATAATTTGAGTGAGAGAAGCGGGCTGACAATTATGACGAATGCTATTAAGATTGCGATGGAAATTGCTAAGCATGAGGGGGCTAACGTAATGCTTACCGGTGGTTCACTGCGAACTGAGTCGTACTCATTAGTAGGACCAGATGCTGAGAAAACAATCAAGAACTATTTTTTTGACACTTTATTCTTAGGTGTTGATGGTTTGGATGTCGGTTTCGGGCTTACCACGCCAAATCCGATGGAAGCACAATTGAACAGAATAATGGTTCAGCGATCCAAGCAGGTGATAGCAGTTACTGATTCAAGTAAACTTGGGCGTCATAGTTTTTCCTGTATATGTGATCTGGACATGATCAGCAATGTCATCACAGACAGTAAGATAAACCCGACTTTTGAAAAAGAGCTTATCAAGCGAAATGTCGAAGTTGTGAAGGTTTAGAATGTTATTGGATCTATGTTGATCGATTTGGGTCATTCATTCTTATGCTCTAATCCCAATAGAGTAGAGTCAAAAATTGATGGAAGAATGTATCTTGTTAGTCCAGGATACCTTCGGCCTTGAAAGAATTGGCGGTCAGGGGAGCTGCAAGATCTGCGGGGACCTTTTATCATATCGATTCGCGTTCAAAAGATGAGCGGTGATGGACAAGTTAACTGTCGATAATCGTGGCGGACCATTGATAAAAGGTAGCAGAGCGTACGTGACCGCGCCAATTTTTTCAAGGCCGGATAGCTGAACAGCCTCAACACATTTATACCCAATTAATTACACAACCCACACAAATCAACATATAGCCATGTTATTTCCATCACCTGTCTGATGGTGTTATTCTGATCAGTTTTTTCCATGAAACAATGAGCAAGTAACCTGCCAATATGCTTACGACTGTGAGTAATGAAGCCGGCAGAATATTTCCATAAATCCAGTATCCTGTAGCAAGCAGTATTCCGTAAATTACCACACAACCGAGGACCATAGAAATAATACCCTGAGGTACTCTCCAGGCTTCATCCTGAACTTCATTAAGTGAGACTCCCTGTTTACGTGCGATTCCAACAATACGATTCCAGCCGGGACCACCAGGTCGTATCAATTTACAGAAATTCACCAATGTTTGGTCATCTGTTGGACGAGTAAGGTATGTGACTACGATCCAGCCAATTGTTGTAAATGCAACACCCACAAGTAGTTCTTGCCATCCCGTAAGTTCAGCTAAGCCGGTATGAACGTGTGCGAAACGAAAGTAGAGCGCAATCATAAATGATATAGTCATTCCGGCAATTTCACTCCAAGCATTAACACGCCACCAGAACCAACGCAAAATAAAAAGTAACCCTGTACCGGCACCAATCTGCAAGATTATTTGAAAATTATCCAGAGCGGAACGCATGTTTAGTGCAAGCCAACCTGCAACAACCATCAATAGAACTGTAGAGAGCCTGCCAATATTAACCAGTTCTTTTTCAGAGGCATCAGGTTTGATAAACCGTTTATAAAAGTCGTTTACAAGGTATGATGAACCCCAATTAAGGTGTGTGGAGATTGTAGACATGTAGGCTGCAATCAATGCTGCAATTACGAGCCCCAAAAGGCCTGCAGGAATAAAAGTAAGCATAGCAGGATATCCCATGTCGTGGTCTACCACATCAGCTGCATGCGGAAATTCCTGACGAATAGAAGCCAGATCGGGGAATACAATAATGGAACAGAGCCCTACAATGATCCATGGCCATGGTCTTAAAGCGTAATGAAGCGCATTAAAGAGGAATACGGCACCTATGGAGTTGTTTTCATCTTTAGCGGCAAACATTCTTTGTGCAATGTACCCTCCCCCACCGGGCTCCGAGCCGGGGTAGTAAACACTCCACCACTGAACAGCCAGAGGAATAATAAAAATTGCAAGTAATTGTGATGTATCAGAAAAATCGGGTAGGATATTGAGTTTCGGGATTACGTCTTCATGGGTAATCAGTCCACTTAAGCCACCTACATCAGGATGACTCACTGCAATATATGCTGCAATTAAACCACCGAGTATAGATAAAAAGAACTGAAAAAAATCTGTAATTAACACTCCCCTTAAGCCACCAAGTGCACTGTATATAACCGTGACGACGCCCGCGACCATAATTGTTTGAAATGGGGTTATACCCATTAAAACGGAGCCAATCTTAATAGCGGCCAGAGAGACAGAAGCCATAATTATGATATTGAAAACAAAGCCGAGATAGACAGCTCGGAATCCACGTAAAAAAGCCGCAGATTTCCCACTGTACCTCAACTCATAAAACTCCACATCAGTGAGTATACCTGACCTTTTCCAGAGATTTGCATAGATAAATACTGTAAGCATACCCGTAAGAAGAAATGCCCACCAGGTCCAGTTCCCGGCTACACCATTTTGCCTTACGATATCGGTTACGAGATTGGGAGTATCCGTAGAGAAGGTAGTGGCAACCATCGAAATACCCAAAAGCCACCAAGGCATATTTTTTCCGGCTGCAAAAAATTCTGTTGAGTCTTTGCCGGCTTTTTTCATGACCCAAATTCCCACAATAAGTGAGAACAGAAGGTAAGCCGCGATGATAAGCCAATCAATCGTCGTTAACAACATATAACTACTGCCTATGGTTTTATCTTAGGGTAATATTTCAGCGCATTATGATAGAAAATTTTCTCAAGCACTTTTCTACTCAAGCCTAAGCCAAGGAAAGGTTTTTTTACGTTCCAGGCTGTTTGTTCATCTGAGTTTGAAAAAAATCTAAATTCATTATGCCATTTTAAGCGTAACTCTTCGCGCAGATCTTGTTCAGGTCGTGTACCATCATCTATCTGATCGGTGCCGTATATTATGCGATCCTGATATTTGATAACAAAATCACGAACTTTTTGAGGGTTCTCAGAAGCCTGGTGTTGAAGGTGACAGACACGTTCGGCTAGATCAACAGCTGATTTTGGGTACGTATCAAGCCACTGAGAAACTTTATCCACACTCCACTCCAAACTGGCTATATGCGCCCCAACAAACGTAAGCCGCTGATGCTTTTCTAACACATGATCTCTTGCATCCAGTTGTTGTTTGTATGAAGGAAAATCCGGATGCAAGTACATGTGATATTGAGGGTGATTTCTGAAGTAGTCGATATCACTGGTTACTGTCATTTCATCAATAGGGAGCCAACAGTTTTTCGGTTCACCCAGATGGGCTAAAAGTGGGATGTCATGTTTTTCCAAAAAATCATATATCGGGTCGAATGAAGGGTGGTCTGCCATAATGAAGCTGCCGTTTTTATCTTTCAACTCCATTCCGACGTTCTTCCATATTTTTACACCGACAGCACCCCGATTCAGTGCGGTTTCAATTTGAGAGATTGCTTCATCTTGCCAACCTGTTTCACCCCAGTTATTTGTACTGAAAGTGGAAATAAAGTCTATTCGTTTATCGTGAGGATGATCCTGATTCAAAGCAAATTCTTCCTGTTGCTTTAAATCAGGGAAGAAAGGTACTTCCGTATTAATGGTAATCAGGGAGAAACCTTCCTGAGCAGCTTCAATAAGCATTGCTGGACGATCCGTATTCAGATGAAGGTGGCCATCGACCTTAGCAATATCGCGGTAGATTGACAAAGAGTCTAAACTCATTGGCTAAGCATTTTTGATAATTTGCAATTTCGACTTAACAAGTTTTTTGATTTCATCCGTTGCTGGAGGGAATACTTTTCTCAGATCAATATTGTCACTTTTTTGAATTTCTGATTTTAAAGTTTCCATAAAGATATTTTTGATCTCCGTAGCTACATTAATTTTTCTGATTCCCCTCTTAATTCCCTTTTGTAGTTGTTTTTCGGGAATACCTGAACCGCCATGAAGAACCAGTGCTGCATTTGTTGACAGGTGAATATTTTGCAGTCTATCGAGGTCGAGATTTGGTTCCTTCTTGTAAAATCCATGAGCTGAGCCAATTGCAACCGCCAGAGCTGATACACCTGTTCTTTCTACAAATTTTTTTGCCTCGTCAGGATGAGTGAAACCTTCTTTATCGTGAGATTGACCAAGTTTTGCTACATACCCGAGTTCTGCTTCAACGTTGGCATTATATGGTTTTGCAAGTTCAACTACCCTGGAGCTGATTGAAACATTATCTTCAAAAGATTGCTCACTGGCATCGATCATGACCGAATCAAAGCCTGCATCAAGACAGGTTTTGATTAAATTGTATGATTCCGCGTGATCAAGGTGAAGCCAACCTTCTACGCCAAACTTTTTAAAAGTGGTACGCGCAAGTGCTGCTGCAACTTCCGCCCCAAGATATGAGATAGTACTTGGACTAGCCTGCAGTATTAATGGCATATCCAGGTCTGCGGCTGCTTGAACAACCCCGGTAACTGTTTCATAGTTATAAAAATTTGTGGCAAGCAGGGCGGAGCCTGATTCTTCAAGTTCTTTGAATTTATGTTGTAGTGTCAAAATTGAAAACTTATTTAAGATTTTTGATTCAGGTAGTTTTGCACTTGCTCATAGCTTTTGATGGCACCAGTACCGCCATATTCGAGGGTTGATACTGCGGCAGTTATGCTACCCTGCAGCAGGCACTCTTCAGGTGTTTTCTGATTTAAGAAAGCGAGGATGAAACCGGCATTGAAACTGTCGCCTGCTCCAATGGCGTCGGCGAATTTACTGAGTAAAAAGGCCTCCTGAGTCAGGCGAATGTTTTTGTGCTGGTAGATGGAGCCATTTTTTCCACGCTTGACTACAACTTTTGTGTCAAATTCAGAAAGTGTAGATAGTGCATTCTCCAGTGAGTCCAACCCTATTAAATTCACAAGTTCCTTCTCATTTGGCATGAAAAGATCGAGGTTATTTATTATTGCCTGAAGGTCGAGGTCCCACATTTCATTTGGATCCCATTGAACATCTATTGACGTAGTAAGGCCTGCCTCTTTTGCAGTTTGCAAAATTGAGGGTAAGTCTTTTTTTAACTGTGGTTGAAAAAAAATAGACGAGATGTGAAGATGGTCAAAATCGTCATATGTTGAAGCGGAGAGGTATTTCTGACCGAACAATTCCATAACCCCCGGATGTGTTACCATCAGGCGGTCGTCTTTTTTGTTAAATGCAACCGTTACACCGGTTTTTCCTGTTTGGCTTGTTTTGAGGTGGTCAATATTTACATTTTTCTCCAGTAACAGCTGTTTAACAAGAGAGCCAAACAGATCATCTCCCACCATACCAGCAAAAGAAACGGATGCGCCAAGGGCTGCAATATTGCATGCGAAAATTGCAGATGAACTCCCCATTACCAAGTTCATCTCTGAAGCTTTTTTTTCTTTACCGTACTCAGGAACCCCTTGAATCTTGTCCATGATCAGATCAACATTCAGTTCACCAATAACAAGGATGTTTTTTTTCATGTCCTTCATAAATAGCAGCAGAAGAATTGATTGACAGTTGTCTTATTTATCATTGATAGTATTACTCATAAATCATGACGCCTTTGACAACTCTGGAGATCGTCCCGCTTTTAGAGGGGGAGTCAGGATTGAGGTTAAGTGAAAGCGATTTGTATAAACCAATAATTTGTGCAGGCAAGACATAGGGTAGGATTTCAATACCCTGCAAATCTAAAGAACTGTCGATATTTAAATGAATGTCCAGATCTGTTATAACTTCATGAGAATTGGCCTTAAATGGATGCACTCCAATTAACTTATGAATTGAGTCGTTATTCAAAATTTGTAAAGCCAGATCTTTTTCGTAGCGGAATGTGTCAGGATTTGGTGAAAAAAGGCAAACAACGACAGTTTTATCGTTTAAAATTGCTTTCGGACCGTGACGAAATCCAAGAAAAGAGTCGAATTTACCTATGGTTTGTCCGTCGCTCAATTCCTGAACTTTTAAATGAGATTCACGAGCGATACCTAACAAAGCCCCTGAACCCAGAAAGATAATTCTGTCGAAATCACTTTCTGCAATCTCTTTTAAACTAAAGAGATAATTTTCGATCAGATTTTCAGCAATTGAGGAAATATTATCAACACAGTTTTTGCAAACTATATTTTGAAAAAGGTCTGCAATCAAAATTGCTGTTAAGGTCATTCCTGAAAAACTACCGGTCATTGCCAATGATTTATCCTCGGCTTCAGGTGGAAGGACAACAGAAAATGAGTTGACAAGCGCTTCCATTCTTTCTGCAAGTTTACCTGACTTGTTACAAGTGATTGCCAGATGGTAAGGTGATTTGCAGTGTTTTTCCGCTAAATCTACCACAGCATTACTTTCAGGGCTATTACCGGATCGGGCGAAAGAAATAAGAAGCAAGCTGTCATCTACGTCTACATAATCAGTAAAATTTGTAACCAAAGTAGTGGTAGAAATTGCACGTACTGACTTCGCAAAATCTTTGTTAAAAAATAATTCGACTGACTCACCAATAAAAGCAGAGCTGCCGGCACCAGTAAGGACAATTTGCAGGTCTTGATTATGAAGTACAGGCTTTAGGAAATTCTTAAGTTTTACTCTGTTTAATGAACTATTTATCGATCTCCAGAGCCCCGGTTGGCCAGCAATTTCTTTTGATGTATTAAGGTCAAAGGAAAGTAGGTTTTTTATATTTTCTTTCGTTATAGTCTTATTATCGGTGTTAGTGTAATCGTCCATTTCGGAAAATTTATAACAGTTAAGTGGCTATGTATGGCAACATTTTTCAATAATGTGGTAATATAAATGGTAAACATCAATAAGGATAACAAAGATAATTTTTTAATAAAGAAATAAAAAGAAAGTATAAATTTTATGTTTAATAACTTTTATTTATAATTGATTCAGAAGAGAAATTGTGGTTTGTTTCCAATATTTGAAGTTTGAGAGCTCTGCAATTTTGCCAGACAATTAGACTATTAAAAGAATACCTTAAAAAATTGCCCTAACCATGAGTGATCAATTTGACCGTCGTAAGTTTTTAAAAACAGCAGCCCTTGGATTAACCGGTGCGGGTTTAACCTCATGTAAGACCAGTAACCCAAACGGGGCTGGATTTAAAATGAGCCATAACCAGGCGTTTAATATGGCCGGTTATGGAGCTCCCGCACTTGAAACTGTACGCATTGGTATTGTGGGAATTGGAAATCGTGGATCCGGAGGAGTTCAGAGACTGACAAGGATTGAGGGGACCCAAATTAATGGTCTTTGTGATATTGAAACTGACCGCGTTGAAACAGCTGCTTCGAACCTGAGCGGACCTCATAATCCCGTACTGTACTCCGGGCATAAAGATGCCTGGAAAGAAATGTGTGAAAGTGATGACATAGACCTTATTTATATATGCACACCATGGGATTTACATGCAGAACAAGCTGTTTATGCAATGGAGCATCAGAAGCATGTAGCGGTTGAGCTTCCTGCCGCAAAAACTATAGATGAGTGCTGGCAACTTGTTGAGACCTCTGAGAAGACAAAGAAGCATTGTATGATGCTCGGAAACGTCTGTTATGATTTCTTTGAGATGACTATTCTGAATATGGTACGGCATGGGTTCTTTGGGGAGCTTATTCATGGCGAAGGTGCTTACATTCATGATTTGATGGCGATGAATTTTTCGGAGGATTATTACCATGATCTGTGGAGGCTGACGGAGAATGCTACCAGAAACGGGAATCTTTATCCACCACATGCTATTGGACCAATAGCAAAAATGATGGATATTAATTGTGGTGATCAGATGGACTATTTGGTATCAACCTCAAGTAACGACTTTCAAATGGCAGACAGAGCTGAGGAGTTAGCCAAAGAGAAAGAGATCTGGAAACCATTTGTGGGGAAAGATTTTCGTGGAAATATTAACACCACAACAATTCGTACAAAAAAAGGGCGAACAGTTATGCTTCAGCATGATGTAACTTCACCACGCCCCTATAGTCGAATATGCCTGATCAGCGGGACTGATGGAATGGCAAGGAAATGGCCGGGTAAATCTCGAATTGCAAAAGATCATACAGGCTGGCTTTCTGATGAAGAGTTTGAAGAGATTCAAAACAGATATACACCGGAAATTATCAAGAAAGTTGGTGATATGGCCCGTGAAGTTGGAGGGCATGGAGGCATGGACACCATTATGGACTGGCGTTTGATTGACTGTTTGCGAAACGAGCTGCCACTGGATATGAATGTTTATGATGCGGCTTTATGGAGTTCTATCGGGCCATTAAGTGAGTGGTCTGTAGCAAATAAGTCTACATCTATTGATGTACCCGACTTTACAAGCGGAGCCTGGGAAACTAATGAACCAGGCATGGATATCAACCTTGAACGGGGGGGAACTACAAAGATCATATAAAAAAACGGTCTATTTATTTGTTATAAGGCTGTCTTAAGCAAGGCAGCCTTTAATATTGGCCTATCGTGCAGGTATTTCTATGTAGTTCTATACCTATGCATACTGTTTGTGTATCTTTTATAAGAGGTCCCTTATGAATTTGGGATACTTACCCAAATAGTGAATCTGGAGTAGAATAAAAAAGTCTTCTTGTGTAGGTTTAGCAGCGTCTAAACCAACTAAAACCCAAGCCACAAGAAGACAATGATTATTTCCAAAGTACAACTCAAAGATTTAATTGCCAATCATCTCAAGCAGGAAAACGGACTCAACGATGTGCTCGAAATAACGCTCAACGCGATGATGAAGCATGAACGGAGTCTGCACTTGTCCGATACTGACGATAACAAAGCAAACGGCTACCGCCATGGCCGTGTGTACGGCCATGGGAAGCTCCTGGAGCTTAGCATTCCCCGGGATCGCAACGTAGAGTTCCACCCCAAAGTTCTGGCATTGCTGCGCAGCCAGCAGGCCGAGACGGACAAACTCGTTAGCACCCTGTACGGTCAGGGGCTGACCCAATCGCAGTTTGGTGAGGTATTTTGAGCGACTCCACGGGCGTATACCTTAGTATTAGTGATTATCGTTATCGCTTCACACAGATCATTACTTTTAAATCATTTATCTTTCTGATCTGATCCTTAATCAAAATACCTGCAAACCTTGCAAAAATATTGCCTCGCACGCCTGCCTTTTCTCTTTCGATTCATACTCGTGACTCTGATTCATTTATGCTTACTCACTGCAGCAGATGCCCAGCAGCGATATGAATTTGAGTCCCGCCTTATGGGGACTACCTTCAAAATCATTCTTTTTGCTGAGGATGATTCTGTTGCGCAATCCGCTGCCGGAAGAGCCTTTGATCATATCGAATACCTGAACAGAGTTTTGAGTGATTACCTTCCAGACAGCGAACTCAGCAGGCTTTCCAAAAACGCCGGTTCAGGAAATGAGATCCAAATCAGTAAACCGCTCTATGAATTACTGGAAAAATCCATTGACATCTCTAAGGCTACTGACGGTTGGTTTGATCTGACCATCGGACCTTACTCGCATATTTGGCGCGGACTCAATCGCATGACAAATCCCTCGCTGCCTGATTCTGCGGAACTTGCCGATGCAGAATCGCGGGTTGGCTACGAACTCATTTCTTTACAAACCGACGGCCAAAAAACAGAACTGATAAAAAAAGAGATGCGGCTTGATCCGGGCGGAATAGGGAAAGGATTTGCCGCCCAAAGTGCTCTTGATTTTTTAAATGAGAAAGGTATATCCAGAGCGCTGATTGATGCCGGTGGTGATGTGACTACCGGTGCCCCACCCCCGGGTGAAATTGGATGGACCATTGCTATCCCTGTTCAGGTAACTAAGGATTCTTCGTTTTACCGGGAAATAGTGATTGCAAACCGGTCGGTTAACACCTCCGGAAGCCTGTACCAGTCCGTAGAGATTGACGGTATACACTACTCACACATTATCAACCCTAAAACCGGTCTTGGACATACCGAACAAGTTCAGGTAAGCGTATTATCGAAGAATGGCGCCGATGCGGATGCCTGGGCGACTGCTTTGAACGTAATGCCCTCTGCCAAAGCAAAAGAACTTATTGAAAGTCGACCGGATCTTGAGGCGGTTATTTTTAGATTGAACGAAAAAGGAGCCACAGAACGCTGGGCGTCGTCGGGGTTTGATGATTTTTTAAAGCCCTGAATTGAGGCTGACCAAAAAGTAAATCAATAAACAAATAAGCTTAAATAATTTAAACATTTAATCCCTCTCTATTAAATAGAGAGGGATTTAGGGTGAGTACGGAAAGGAAACCTAAATTATTTAAGCGGTGTTCGATGAATTTTTCCATTTTGGTCAGCCTCTACAGACCTGAAAAAGATTTCAAAGCAAAACCTTAGCAGCTCAGGGGTGGATTTCCTGCGACTGGAAGTGTGAAGTCAACTACAATGTGTCGAGATCGGAATGACCTACCTCTGCCCCGTCGCTCACCTACCTGCGGCAGACGCTTTAGGATCTGGCTCCTCCCGATAGGAGAAGCTTCTCTCCCCTCCAATCACACTTGAAGGGGAGGGCAGAGGGTTGGACTCAAAGAGCTCTAATGTGAATCACATATTTCTACACCTCAAAATCATCCGCTCGCACATACGCCTCAATCAGGGCCAGTTCTCCCTCTTCACCGTCCCCGGAATTTCCGTGCTCCATTCCCACAATACCATCATACTCCTTTTCATAGAGGAATTTAAACAGATTACGGTAGTTTATCTCACCGCTCCAGGGTTCATTCCGGCCGGGATTATCACCAAGCTGTATGTATGGAATCTCATCCCAGGCGAGATCCATATTCCGAATCAGGTTTCCTTCAGTAATCTGTTGGTGGTACACATCATACAAAATTTTACACGACGGGCTCCCTACCGCTTTGCATATGCGGTATGCCTGGGCGGTTCGTGTTAAGATCATACCGGGGTGATTGACCAGCGTGTTCAGAGGCTCAATCACAATTGTAATATCATGCGGCTCCAGAATCTCTGCCGCCCGTTTCAGTGCGTCAATTACATTTAGTTCCTGGTAGTCCATCTCCATCCGCATATCGATATGGCCGGGCACTACGGTCACCCATTTGGCATTCACCCGTTTGGCCACATCCACTGATTCACGGATCTCGTCCAGAAACTGCTCCAGTTTCTCAGGGTCCCCGGTACTCAGGCTCGGTTCACTCCAGTAAATGTTGTGAGCCACAAACACACCCATTTCCATTCCCGAATCTTCAAGCTGACGACCAATACGTTCCTGAGTGCGTACATTCCGGCCTTTCAAGCCGTTATCCTCAAGGCCTTTAAACCCGATATCCGCCATAAATTTTAGTTGATCAATCAGATCATCCCCGGCGTGAGCACTGAACATTCCGAAATGAGGTGAATACTTGAGTTTAAAATCGTGGGTTTGTAGCAGGTCCTTTGAATTTAGTGTCCCTGTTGCTGCTTTAGACACTCCGGCACCGGTTGCAAGAGCAGTGCCCACCATCAGTCCCTGTTTTAAAAAGTTTCGTCTGTTCATGGTAGGTAATTTGATTTATATTTTAATTTATCCGGAGATTTCACATCACAGGGAGGGGACAGCGGCAATCGCTACTCGAGCTCCCGCAGTGGTGGGTTCTGTGTCGTGGCGCAATTCCCTTCCACAACCAACCCACCTCTGCCCCGTCGCTCTCCGTCAGTCGACAGATCGTACAGGAGGCTGTGAGGCTGCCAAAAAAGTAAATCGGCAACCAAACCAGCTTAAATAATTTAGACATTCAACCCCTCTCTAGTAGTTAGAGAGGGATACAGGGTGAGTCTGGAGAATAAAACTAAATTATTTAAGCGCTGCTCGATTGATTATACCTTTTTGGACAGCCTCAGCGAGAGTTACCCCGTTTGCCCCGGCATTGGAATGGGATAGTTCCCGTCTTCATCAGGCTGAACCGGTGGCGTGGAGTCCCAGTCGATATCGTCGGGAACCAGTATTTCTTCGGAATTCATCGCCTCATCCCAATCAATCACCTCGCCGGTATAGGTTGCCATACGGCCCATAATTGCCGTCAGTGTACTCTTAGCTGCATTTTCCACGTCGCTGATCACACCGCCGTTTCGAATCGAGACAAACAGTTCATCATGTTCCTTCTGGTATGGGTTGGGATCATCATCCCCTTCGTGATCGTAAATCACTGTATCACGCCAGGATTTCAGAACTCCCCTATCGCTGCCATCCGTATGTATGGTGCCTTTGGTTCCCTGGAATACCTCATCCACGCGACTCATAGTGTTGGGTTGATGGCGGCACTGGCTGGAGATAACCGCTCCGCCGGGATAGGTAAACTCAACAAAATGGTGATCATAAATTTGCCCGTGATCTTTCCCGGTACGCACCTGACGTCCACCCATTCCCTGGGCCGAAACCGGGTATTCCCCAATAAACCAGTTGGCAACATCTATGTTGTGGATATGCTGCTCCAGGATGTGATCTCCACAGAGCCAATTGAAATAGTACCAGTTTCGCATCTGGTACTCCATCTCTGTTTGATCCGGCTGACGCTCACGCACCCAAACCCCGCCGCTGTTCCAGTATACCTGGCCGGACAGTATTTTGCCAATCTCATTATTCTCAACCCGTTTTAGTACTTCCCGATAGTTATTCTGGTAGTGCCGCTGAAGTCCCACAACTACATTTTGGTTGTTCATCTGAGCTTTTCGCCCTGCTTCCAATACACGGTGAATTCCTGGCACATCCGTGGCTACCGGCTTCTCCATAAAAATGTGCTTTCCCTGGTCAACGGCATATTCGAAATGCTTGGGACGAAAACCGGGAGTAGCTGCCAGAATTACCACATCCGCCAGGTCGATGGCGTGCTTGTAGGCATCGAATCCTGTAAATTTATGGTCCTCGGGAACATTCATCTGATCTGTATCACCGTATCGTCCCGAAAGATTGGAATATGACTCATCCAGCCGGTCCCGGAATGCATCCGCCATTGCTACAAGCTGCACGCCGTTGTCGGCCGTCAAAGCCTGGTTTACGGCGCCTGTGCCGCGGCCGCCACAACCCACAACTGCAAGTTTCAGTGTGTCATTACCTGCCGCAAAAGCGCTGGCTCCAATTGGCAGTGAGCTAAGTAAAAGTCCTCCGCCTGCTGCAAAAGAGGCGGTTCTGCAAAACTCTTTTCTGCTGATCATTTTATTACCGGGTTTGTCACGTTTTTCCATAAGATTGTATTTTATAGGTTCGGTTTTTGGTTTAATGTCGGGAAATAGCAGTCCCCCTTACCAAAGGGGGAAACAGGGGGATGTTATTTCGAAGCTCCGCACAGTCTTTCAGTACCTTTTTGGTTATGAGATATTTTAGATAATTTTCAAATTCAGGCTAAAAGTCAGTTAAAGAATTCCGTTAAACACCCCTCTGTGTCTCCCCTTTTTAGGGAAGAATTATTCAAAAATCATCCATTGCTTCAATCCAGTACTCTTCAATCTCTTCGGGTGATGGCGTTTCTGCAGGCCTTACCAGCCTGAAACCGATATACGGAGCGCTGGTGTGCCACCACAGGCTTTTTGGAAATTGCGGGTCGAGCTGTTTCCATTTAGGGTCGGAACCCATCCGTTTTGCACAGCGCTGATCTTCCGCATCATCCTGCCAGGAACCTCCCCGAACCGTTCTTGGGTAGAGTTCAGTGGGTTTAAGCCACGGATTGTCGGCCGGCTCACCATCAAGCCGTTCAAAATAATCGTCGTAATACTGATCCATCGTCCACTCTGACAGGTTCCCGGCCATATCGTGAAGGCCAAACGGATTGGGCTCTTTTGTCCCGACTTTATTGTAACTGCGGTCGCTGTTTTGCCTGTGCCAGGCGTGATCATCAACAGCTTCTGCTGAGTTCCCAAAATAATAGGCCGTATCGGTGTCTCCGCGGCAGGCGTATTCCCATTCAGCTTCAGTGGGCAGGCGGTAAAAATCCCCGGTTTTGGCCGTCAGCCATTTGGCGAACATCACGGCAGCGTAGTGTGTCATACTGATTGCGGGATAGCCGTCCCGCCCCATCCCAAACGTCATATCCACATAAGGTTGAGTGGGCTTTGAAATTGCATCATACGATACAGGAACCTTTCTTTCCTCTGCGGCAGACAACTCCTCCTGCAGTTCATCCATCACCTCGTTAGCAAACAGATCGTACTGGTTCCATGTGATTTCATATTTCCCCATCCAGAATGAATCTACTTCAACAAGCTGCTGCGGGCCTTCGTTGTCTGCCCGTCCACTCTCGTTATCGGGACTTCCCATCGTGAATGTGCCGCCGGGGACCGCAACCATTTCAAGCTCAACACTTGTTCCGGGAATCTCCGTGATGTAATCCTCAAATGACTGTCCGGCCAATGTGAATCCCATCCATGTTAACCCTAACATGGACAGAAAAATAAAAAGCGCTCCCATATTACCAATCGCAGTTAATCGTTTTACATGAATCATCAGGCAGATTCCCGGTCATACAATTCTTAAATTCAGCTTTATTAGAATAATTAAAAAAAAGGAGAAAAGGAAGACGTGTGTGGGAGACAGTTAAAGAATGTTTAGTGATGATTTTTTAGTTTTAAGGTTTTGTCTGTTCATTGTCCGTTAAGACTTCCTCAGACCTGAGAAGGTAGCTGGAACCTTCACCAAAGAAAAGAGCCGGTGAAAAGGCTACTGCGGTGGACTCTCCCTGGATGACACGTAAATTACTTTCCTCGCCACCAACATCCTCTATTGACCCCGATGTAGCAGTTTCTCCGGGATTATTCATATCCAGAACATACCAACCATAATTAATATCCTGAACGGCATTTCCTTTCCAGCAGTAGATCCGGGAACCTATCCGTTGCATGTTTGTGCATATGGAAATTGTCCGAGTTCCCCAGAGTCCCTGTCGCTGCACAACCTCCAGCGTTTGTTCTTCCGTAAATCTGAACCCCTCTTCAATATTTCCATACTCATCCAGCCGAAAGAGAAATGGAAAATAGTCGAAGGTGAGCCATAACGAATTGTCGTAGGATGTGATGCCGGCACTCAGATAGAGTAACCCTATCCGGTCAATATTATCGACCTGATCCAGAGCCAGGCCTTCCAGCGTAATCGTAATTTCATCAACTATCTCAAATGACTGTCGATCAAGCTTTAAAACAGAAGTATGTGGTTCTGTGATCGTCTTTTCTTCCGCAATCATCGCCCGGATTGAGATCCAGATATGATCCTCATCAGCATGAATATCGGTCATCACATAGTTTCCCAAACGCGTTTGCTCAATCAGCTCAAACTCAGAGTCAAACAGGAATAGCTGCCCCGCCTCATCACCGAAAAAGTAAATCCCGGCTGTATCATCACAATAAAACGCACTCATGCTCTTCGATTACCCCGGACCTCTGCCCGTTGGCACTACATGACGCATAATCTTATCATTGACCGCATCGTAAATGGACACCTGGTACTCATCACCTCCATGTAAAACCATGTAGTGATCACGTTCGATATGAAAGATTGCGTTCACATTCTGAAATAGCTGATCAGAGTAAATAAAGAACTGAAGAAAAAGAACGCCACCATAAACAATGGGCATCATTTTTAGTATTTATTGAATATAAAAACCATCTAATCCCCTGTCTTCCGGTAAAATATTGAATACCTCCCGAACTTGTAAAAACCCCGTTTTTGGTGACCTGGACATCCTTAATTTCATATCCCTGGTGCGTGTATCGTCCCACGAAACTGAGCTCTTTCACGTCCAGCTTCAAATAAAAAAAGTCATACTCTCTGTTGTATACAGATCGGCCTTCTTCATCCCTGAAGTCGTTATTGTGAGAAATTCGCAGGACGTATTTACCGTGAGCAATCTTGTTAAGTCTTGTTATCAGGCTATTGATATCTACTGAACGACCACCCGATTTGGTATCAAACATCACCTTCGATTGATCAAATTCTGGAATTTTAAAGGCTCCAATAAGCTCCTCTGACTTGGTGTATACATACAAATAGGGAAAGTGAGAAAAGAAAAGAATGAATACCTTATTTGTTCCATCAAAATTAATATCACCCTGGCTGTATAAATCTTTGACCATCCAATTATTTGAATCGTAAGAATCCCCAAACGCTCTTTGAAATGTTCCGGTGTGATTGTACATATACGCCGAATGTCGATTTTCAATTCGATTCTCCTCT
>JAWLEH010000034.1:0-30188 GCA_041686215.1 Balneolaceae bacterium
GATTACAGTACAGTAAACGTCTGGTCAGGAGCCATGGAAAGCACCGATTGTGCCATCAGCTCAATTAGTTGATCAAGATCTTTCATGGATGCCGTTTCTACCGGGGAATGCATATACCGGATGGGCACGGAGACCAAAGCACTTGGAATTCCTGTTCGCTGGAAAAAGATACTATCGGTATCTGTTCCGGTTCTAACACTGGTAGCCTCGTGTTGTAATTCAATCTCACTCTTTTTTGCAGCGGCTTCAATATGCTCAACAAGCTTCGGATGATTTGCCCCACCGTGCTGAATCGTAGGTCCGCTACCCAGTTTTACCTGTCCGTGCTCCCGTTGATCGATACCCGGCGAATCCGTAGCATGGGTCACATCCGTTACAATTGCTGCATCCGGCATATGGCGAAAGCTCATCATCCGGGCACCAAATCCACCGACTTCCTCCTGCACGGAGTTCAGCGCAATAACATTCACGGCCAGGTCTTTTTTATGTTTTTTGATTCGCTTCATTGCCTGGGCAACTGCAAACCCGCCAATTCGATTATCGAGTGCCCGTGCAACAATACGGTCGTCGTTAAGAAATTCCACATCGTCAGAATATGTAACCGGGTTGCCGATTTGAACCATTTCAAGTGCCTCTTCTTTGGAACTAACCCCGATATCCACATAAATATCTTTCCATGAAGGTTCCTTACCTCCTCCATTCTTCTTATCCTGCAAATGTATTGCCGTATTACCGATAACACCGCTAACCCGGCCACTTTTACCATAGATATACACTCTTTTTGCACGTGCAATTGTAGAATCGGAACCGCCGAGTTTGTTCAGATAGATAAACCCGTCGTCCGATATATGCTGTACCACCATTCCAATCTCATCGGCATGAGCTTCCAGCATAACCGTCATGACGTCTGCGCTTGTTTCTAACCTGGCTACAGCTGAGCCATACGGATCAGACTCTACTTTATCAGAATATCCTTCCATATATTTCATCCAAACCTGTTGTCCCTTAGACTCATACCCTGTTGGACTTGGAGTGATGAGTAACTCTTCTAAAAACTGTTTTGCTTTTTTATCAAACATTCGATTTGTGCTTATGTTGGTTTTGTGTGAAGATAGTGAATCTGGAAGGCAATCATGAATGAGATATCCCGCTATTACTCCAGCCGGAATACAAACAGAACCTATTACTTTCTGATTCCATAAAATGGTAAGTTTTGCTTTTTGATGCATAATTCTAAAATTGAATAATGAGCACCATATACAGCCCGGACGATTTTTATCATCACTGTAGCATTGATGTACGGTTTCGCGATCTCGATCCGCTGAACCATGTAAATAATGCAGTGTTTAATACCTATTTCGAGGAAGCCCGGATCCGGTTCATTCAAACCGTTCCTGAATTGAACCATTCCATGGGTGAAGGCTTCAGTTTTGTACTTGCACACCTCGACCTCAAGTATGTAAAACCGGTACTCTACAGGGAATCAATCCGGATTGGCAGTTCTCTGAAGAAGATCGGGAATAGCAGTATTATCGGGATTCAGGCCATTTTTAGTGCAGAGGATGAATTAAAAGCCATATCAGAAACTACAGGTGTTTGGTATAACACCACAACAAAACGCCCATCACGCCTGCCTGACATCAACAACCCCGAACAATATCTTCTCAGATAGGACCTTATGGATAAAAGCAGCCAGTATAAGATTTTCAGTGATCCCATTCATGGGTTTATCACCGTTCCAAAAGGAATTATTCTTCGCCTGATTGATCACCCCTACGTACAGAGGCTGCGCAGAATTCGCCAGCTTGGCCTCGGCTACCTCGTGTTTCCGGCAGCTGAGCATTCGCGTTTTTCGCATGCTCTTGGTGCGCTCGAACTTTGCCAGCGTGTGCTTAAAAATCTGCGTGAAAAAGATACAACTATCAGTGATGCTGAAATTCGTGGGACATTAATCGCAATTCTCTTACATGACGTGGGTCATGGTCCGTTCAGTCACACACTGGAGCACACTCTCATCGATGAATTCAGCCATGAACAGATGAGCCTTAAAATTATGCAGGAGCTCAACAAACAGTTTGATGGAGAGCTGGACACCTCTATCCGGATTTTTACCGATCAATACCCGAAGAAATTCCTGCATCAGCTCATCAGTTCACAGCTTGATATCGACCGGCTTGATTACCTTAAGCGTGATAGCTTTTTCACCGGTGTATCGGAAGGTTCGGTGGGAATCAATCGTATTTTAAAGACTATGAGAGTTTTTAACGGCAACGTGGTGATTGAACGAAAAGGCATTTATGCCATTGAAAATTATATTCTTTCCCGCAGGCTGATGTACATGCAGGTATATTTGCACAAAACTGTGCTTAGTGCAGATTCGCTGATTAAAAAAATCTTTAGTCGAGTCGAATATTTGCTGCAACAGGAAGAAGATGTCAAAACACCGTCCACCCACCTGGCTTATTTTTTATCAGAGAAACCCTCGGCCAAAATATCGATTTCAGACGAAACCATGCACCACTATATGGCGCTTGATGATCATGATGTACTTATCAGTATTAAATCCTGGGCCGAAGCAGGTGATCCAATCCTCAGTGACCTTGCCGGCCGTTTTTTGCAGCGAAAGCTATATCGCACCACGTTTTTAACTGAATCAAAAATCAAACGACAGATTGGCCGGGTGCGTGAAAAGACCCGCGAATATCTCAAAAGTAAAGGACTTCCTCATGACGAGCATTCGGCATCGTTTTATTACGATATTGATAAAAGTTACAGCGAAGCCTATAAATATGAGAGTGAAAGTATCTGGATTTTAGATGGTAAGAAGAAAGCTGTTGAGTTTTCTAAAGCTGCAGATACACGCCACATCATTGCTCTCACTCAGCCGGTTGTTAAACCCTATATTGTGCACCTTAAAAATATTGAGATAAGAGATTGAGACAGGTGTCTACTTCGGCTGTTCAATGCCAAGACGGGTAAGCAGGTCTTCCTCTTTGAATGGTTTCTGCATAAGATCATCAAAACCTGTTACCCGAAGCTCATCCAGGCTGTAACGCTGGGTTGCAGTTACAGCAATGATTTTAGGGCCATCATCCCCCAGCTGTTTCTTTCGAATCTCTTTTACGGTTTCTAATCCGTCCATAACCGGCATACTTAAATCCATGAGAATCAGATCGGCGTTCCATTTTTTTAAAACCTCGAGCGCAGCCTCTCCATTTGATGCTTCCCGAACAACAAATCCATACCGTTTTAGCATCAGTTTTAAAAGAGTTCGGTTGATGGAGACATCATCCACAACAAGAATATTTTTTATGGTGTCATTATTATTTTCAGAGGTTACAACTGATCCCGAATCAGAATCTAAGTTGTCACCCACAATTCTTTTAATCTGACTGTCGAGCTGCCGTGAGTGATCAATTATTTTATTAAGCAGTTTTTCCTGGTCTTTGGAAAGGTTTGTATCGTTTTTCATCAGCTCAGAAAAACCAAGAATAGCGTGCAGGGGTGTTTTCAACTCATGAGATAAATCATACTCACTTTCATCTTCATTCAAGTCGGGAATCATTCGCAAAAACCAACCTGTTGTTTCGTTATTGGCATTACGTACGGGTGCGTATTTAATCATATAGGAAACACCATCATCCCCCTGAAATGGGACAACCATTTTGTTAACCTTTCCAAATGATTGCTGAAGCCTGCTGAGCCGGGGTATATCCCGAATATTTTTACCGGTTAGCGGTCGGTCACCGGGCCTGAACATCTCTTCGAATGTTCTGTTTACATATCTGAAAAAACCCTCGGCATCAAGTATTGCGCCGCTGCTGCCGGAATGCTCTAAAACAGACGTAATAATACTCTCCTGATCAGTAGTATTTTGAACGGATTTATCACTATCAGACTTATTCTTAAGTGCGAAAAAAAGCAGGATTGCCAGGGTAACTACCAATACAAACATGACAAGCAGTAATGGAAAGCCGAGTAAATCTATCTTATTTAAAAGGAAAAAAGTGAACACGTAGTTAATCTCTTATAGCACAGTTAGTGGAATGATTTATACCAACATACAGGCTTTAACACGTGTTTTCAGTTAGTCTTTTTTAATTGTATAACTAAATGGTTAAGAATGACTTCTCAGGATATTCGAACGTATTTTACGAAGGAAAGTTTTTCATGATCATCCCGTTTCACTTCTTCCCAAACTGTACCTATACTCTCCCTGTAGTCCGGAAAGAAAGTGTCACCGTCATATGTTTTATGTATTTCTGTTATGATAAGTTCATCGGCAATATCTATTGTTTGCCTGTAAATCTTGCCGCCGCCGATAATAAAGATTCTATCTCTGTCAGACAGATATTCAAAGGCATCCTGGAGTTTGTTAAACACAGGTACATTCTTATATGTCTTTGATTTCGAAAGCACAACAGCTTCCCTCCCCGGTAAGGGTTTCTCACCTATCTCTTCGAAAACTTTGCGTCCCATAAGTAAGGGATGGCCAAGTGTAGTTTGCTTGAAAAATTTTAAATCTTCACTAAAATGCCAGGGTAACTCTCCGTCCTTTCCAATAACCAGGTTGGGATCATGAGCAGCAATGATGGTCTTTATCATACAGCCACCGGAAATCGGATTGGGTCTTGTGGATGATAGTCATGCAGGGTGAAGTCCTCGAACTCAAGTTCATCAATAGGTTTTTTAGAAATCGTTAAACGAGGGAGTTTCCCCGGTTTTCGAGTCAACTGCTCTCGAAGTCCCTCGATGTGATTTTCATAAATATGTGCATCAACAATTGTATGAGCAAATGTCCCCGGTTCGAGATTGGTTTCCTGCGCAATCGTAAGAGTTAGAGCAGAATAGCAAGCTAAGTTAAACGGAATACCGAGAGCGATATCACCGGAACGCTGGGTTAGGTGACAATTCAACTTTCCGTCAGATACATTAAAAATATACATCACATGGCAGGGCGGTAATCTCATCTCTTCTAAAACTCCGGGGTGCCACGCGCTTACAACTATGCGGCGGCTGTTTGGATTGGTTTTAAGCATGTCAATCGCCCGTTGAACCTGGTCGAATTCATCATACATCCAATCACCCTTTTTCTCTGTTTCTGTCTTGGGATAAGATGACCCATTCGTTTTTCTGAGGCCCGGAAAACGCCTCCAGAGTGTTGGATATATCGGCCCAACATATCCATCTTCATCATCTGCCCAGGCATCCCATATATGACAATCCTTCTCGTCTCTCAGCCAACGGATATGATCTTCTCCGCGTAAGTACCAAAGCAGTTCTAATATAACTGACCGAAAATAGACTTTTTTTGTTGTCAGCAGCGGAAACCCTTCAGACAGGTCCACTTTATAATGTTCTGCAAAACAGGATAGTGTTGGAACACCCGTTCGGTTCTGTTTTTTTACACCATGCGTTAATACCTGCTTAACAAGATCCAGATACTGTTTCATATTATTGTGCTTCTACCATTAATGTTTAATACGCGTTTCATCTACATCGAGCCGTAATGTATTTACCAAATCGGTTGCTAAGATTACAGAAGGTTCTCTATTAAAATCTAAACACTTGAAACAACAAAGCCAATTTTGTTGTAGTTACCTTAATTGTTATGATTTTCACTCATCTTTAAATCACGAAGAGCAATTTCAGCGGCAATCTGTTCCGCCTCTTTTTTACTTTTACCCATGCCCTTTGAAGCAAATTCACCATAAAGGTATACCGCAACGGTAAAAATTTTATCGTGTGCCGGGCCTTCTTCATCAATGACCCTGTAATCAGGCAAAGGATCATTCTTTGCCTGTAGGTACTCCATCAGCATACTTTTGTGATTATCTGCCTGTGCTTCTATCGACTTGAGATCGATATGCGTGGCGATAAGATCTTCAACAAATAGATATACAAATTCGTAGCCTTTGGTTATGTAAACTGCGGCAACAATAGCCTCAAAAAGGTCAGCTAAAACACTTTTTGACACTTCTATGCCCTGGCCGCTTGCCCGTTCACCGATTTCCATTACCTCATTGATTTTCATTTTTTTGGCAAGATGGGCAAGCGTTTTTCCACGAACAACTTTGGCACGCAATTTGGTTAGAAACCCCTCGTTGGCGAGCGGATAATTGTCAAAAATAATCTCTGTGACAATCAGATCGAGTACGGCATCACCAAGAAACTCAAGCCTTTCGTAGGTATCGTGAGGTTGTATATTCTTACCATCTATAATAGACCTGTGCCGTAAAGCTCTCAGGTAAATACCTCTGTCCCCCTCATCAATACTAAATCCGAGATAATTCTCAAGCCGGGAAATTCGTGAAGTTGATTCGTGGAACTGATCATCTGTTGCTGTGAACCACTTCTTAATTTTTCCCAGCATGTTTAGCCATCGAATTTTTTGAAGACAAGAGTTGTATTATGCCCCCCGAAACCAAAGGCATTATTCATAGCATATTGTACATCTCGTGGAACCGACTCGTTCGGGGTATAATTCAGATCGCACTCAGGATCGGGTGTTTCCTGGTTGATGGTAGGCGGGATTATGCCGTGATAGGTTGTAAGCAGCGCTGCAATAGATTCAGCTGCACCGGCTGCCCCAAGCATATGCCCCGTCATAGATTTTGTGGAATTCAAATTGATATCATACGCATGACTGCCAAATACTTTTTTGATTGTATTTGATTCGGCCAAATCGCCCAGCGGTGTAGATGTGCCGTGCATATTAATATGATCAATATCATCAGGCCCTATACCTGCCATATCAAGGGCATTGTTTAATGCGAGAGTTACTCCATTTCCGTCGGGATCAGGAGCCGTGATGTGGTGCGCATCAGCAGAAAAGCCATATCCAACAATTTCACCATAAATTCTGGCGTTGCGCGCTGTAGCTGATTCCAGAGATTCAAGAAACATCATGGCAGCACCCTCACCCAAAACAAAACCGTCGCGGTCCTTGTCGAAAGGACGGGAAGCTTTTTCCGGCTCGTCATTACGCCGGGAGAGCGCCTTCATGGAGCTAAAACCCGAGATACCGATCTGCCAAACGGGTGATTCGGTTCCGCCACAGACAGCCATATCTGCCTGGCCGTATTTGATTGTATCATAAGCCAGGCCGATATTTTGAGAACCTGTTGCACAAGCTGAGACCGCACAGTAATTCGCGCCACGGAAACCATACTTGATAGAAATATGGCCGGCTGGCATATCCGGAATCAACATGGGAATGAAGAACGGATTTACACCACGAGGACCGTGTTCGTGGTGGGAGATAGATTGGTCGTAGAATGTTTTCATACCCCCGATACCCGTTCCAACGATCACAGCAACACGGTCTTTATTGATAGATTCCAGATCAACGCCGCTGTCTTCAATAGCTTCGTCAGCTGTTATCAGTCCGTATTGAGATACATTATCAAGCCTGCGGCCTTCTTTACGTTCAAAGAATTCACTTGAATCGTAATTTTCAATTTGTCCCGCAAACTTAGTAGGGTAATCGGTAGTATCGAAGTGATCTACAGGCCTGACTCCGCTTTTACCTGAAACCAGACCATTCCAGAAATCCGGGGCAGTATTGCCAACCGGTGTTAATGCCCCGATACCTGTTACTACAACTCTCCGTCCTGTCATTCTTTCTGAATTATTCAGCTTATGATTTTTCCTGAAGATATTTTACAGCATCTCCTACAGTCGCAATGTTCTCAGCATCTTCATCTGGAATACTCAGGTCGAACTCTTTTTCGAACTCCATAATCAGTTCAACTGTATCCAGCGAATCGGCGCCAAGATCATTTGTGAAATTTGCTTCTGTAACAACTTCTGATTCATCAACACCGAGTTTGTCGATAATAATATCTTTTACTTTTGATTCTACGTCTTGTGACATTTCGATCTGTGTTTTTATTAGAGTTTAAACAAATGATTGATGTCGATTATAATACGACATCTAATCGAAAAATAACACGCTTTGCGTTATTCAATATTCTTTCAATAAATTCGACTACATAGCCATGCCGCCATCCACCCGAATCACCTCTCCTGTTATGTAACTGCTCAGGGATGATGCCAGAAAAGCTACCGCATTCGACACCTCTTCTGGTTCACCGGCTCTTCCAAGCGGTGTTTCTTCTTTTATGGCTTCGAGTACTTTTTCGTCCAGTTCACCGGTCATTTCTGTAGTTATATAGCCCGGCGCAATCACATTTGACCGTATACCACGGCTGGCTAATTCCTTTGCATACGATTTTGTGAACCCAATTATACCGGCTTTGGAGGCAGAATAGTTACTTTGACCGGCATTTCCCGAGATTCCAACAACTGAACTTATGTTTATTACAGATCCACCACGTGCACGCATCATAGGCTTGGCAGCCGCTTTACTGTAGTTAAAAACACTCTTTAAGTTTGTACTGATCACATCATCCCACTGCTGTTCATTCATACGCAGTATAAGGTTATCTTTTGTGATGCCTGCGTTATTAACCAATACGTCCAG
This sequence comes from Balneolaceae bacterium, assembly GCA_041686215.1. Lineage (GTDB taxonomy): Bacteria > Bacteroidota > Rhodothermia > Balneolales > Balneolaceae > SW132. Next base: position 8,486 of record JAWLEH010000034.1, read on the forward strand.
CGAACCCCACAAATCAACAATTTTATTAATCACTTCTTCAGCTTTTCCAAAATCAACTGCGTCGGCCTGGAAAGAAGAACCCTTCACATTCAGTTCCTCAATTTCCTGGACAACCTCTTTAGCCGCTTCTGCGGATCGTGAATACGTAATGGCAACATTTGCACCAAGCGACGCCAGTTTTATGGCTATACTACGTCCAATGCCTCTGCTGCCACCGGTTACCAGACAATTTTTTCCGTTCAGTTCCATATTATTGATTATTGCTTCCCTGAAATATTAGCATTTTTCACTGTACGCTTCACCAGCCCCTGCAAGACTTTACCCGGACCAATCTCTACAAAATCAGTAATTCCGTTTTCATTCATATTAAGCAGAGTTTGGGTCCATTTTACCGGTGATGTAAGTTGAGCAATCAGATTCTTCTTTACAACCGTTGCATCTTCAGCAGGTTCTGCAGTTGCATTACTGTAAAATGGACATTGGGGATCATTAAATGATATTTCTTTAAGCTTTTTTTGCAAGCCTTCCAGTGCAGGTTTCATCAGCGGAGAGTGAAACGCACCACTCACAGGCAGTATTTTTGCCAATCGGCACCCTTCTTCTTTCGCAAGTTCAACTGCTTTTTCAACGGCATCAACATCACCGGAAATTACAAGCTGCCCCGGGCAATTATAGTTAGCGGATACCACAGGTTTATTAACAGCGCTGGTTGCTTTTTCGCAAATTTCATCAACCGTCTCATCCTCCATACCAATGATTGCTGCCATACTTCCCGGGTGTAATTCTCCGGCTTCCTGCATCAGGTTTCCGCGTAAATCTACAAGCGTAAGAGCCGTTTCAAAATCTATCACACCGGCTGCAACAAGAGCCGAAAACTCACCAAGGCTGTGGCCTGCTACCGAATCAGGCTTTTCTTCCATTTGTTCGAAAAGTGCTACAGAGTGTAAAAAAATAGCCGGTTGAGTATACCGTGTTTGCATCAGTTTATCTGCAGGGCCATCAAACATGATATCTGTTAGCGAGTACCCGAGGATATCATTTGCATTTAAAAACCGTTTTTTAATGTCCGTATTTGAGTCAAAATGATCTTTGGCCATTCCAACCGATTGTGAGCCCTGACCCGGAAATAGAAATGCTTTCATCAAATTGCCCATTTTAGATAAATTGAACCCCAGGTTAATCCACCACCAAATGCAGAAAGAATGAGATTATCCCCTTTTTTCAGTTGATCTTTCCAATCAACCAGGCAAAGCGGAATTGTGGCTGAGGTTGTATTTCCGTAACGATCGATATTGATCATTACTTTCTCTTTGTCAAGCCCCATTCGGCGTGCAGTTGCATCGATAATCCTTAAGTTGGCCTGATGGGGAACCAGCCATGAAACATCTTCAGGCTCAAGGTTATTTTTGTCCATAATTTCTGTTGATACATCCGCCATACCCTCAGTGGCTTTTCGAAATACAGCCCGGCCATCCTGTCGTATAAAATGTAAATTCTGCTCAACAGTTTGTGCAGATGCGGGCTTCACGCTTCCCCCGGCGGGTTGATAAAGCATACAGTCATCGTCCCCTTCCGTGTGATGGATATAGTCTATAATACCCGTTTTTTCTTCAGTAGCTTCCAATACAACTGCGGCAGCGGCATCACCAAAAAGTATACATGTAGTGCGATCCGTATAATCAATGATAGAACTCATTTTGTCAGCACCGATAACAAGTACTTTTTTGGCACGGCCCGATTCGATAAAATTTCCGCCAGTACTTAATGCAAACAGAAAACCCGAACAGGCAGCAGAAAGATCAAAAGCATACGCGTTGTCTGCCCCAATTCGTTTTTGAACAAGACAGGCCGTTGCGGGGAAAAGATAGTCGGGTGTAACTGTTGCTACAATAATGACATCTATTTCGTCTGCCTGTATACCGGCATCTTCGAGTGCTGCTTCTGCAGCTCGCTGGGACATATAAGATGTTCCCAGGCCTTCTCCTTTTAGAATACGACGTTCAGAGATTCCGGTACGTGTTCGTATCCATTCATCATTCGTATCCACCATTGTTTCAAGTTCTTTGTTGGTGAGTACATATTCCGGCAGGTATTTGCCCAATCCGGAAATCTTTGCAAATGTTGTGGACATGAAAAGAGGTTAGTTTAAAGACGCTTTAATTTTATTATTTACCTCGTGGTCGACGCACTGCACGGCACTTTTGATCATATTTTTCATGGCCAGCACAGAACTGCTGCCGTGCCCTACAAAGCTCACGCCGTTTACACCAAGGAAAGGTACACCGCCAATCTGTTCGTAGTCGAATGTATGCATTGCACGGGTTAATATCTCGAAAACCTGTTTCTGCATTTTTTCATCAGCAGACATTTCGGTGAGTACTTCCTTCACCATTTTCTGCAATACTTCGGGTATTGATTCGCCAAACTTCAGCAGCACATTGCCGGTGAAGCCATCTGTAAGAATTACGTCTGCCTTACCGTTGAGAATATCCTTCCCTTCTATGTTACCTACAAAATTTTTCAGAACTCTGAGTTTTGCATATGCGGCTTTCAACAGTTCTGTTCCTTTTTCAGATTCTTCACCAACGTTCAGTAATCCAGTTCTGGGATTTTCAACATTTAGGATCTGTTCGGTAAAAATAGTGCCCATTACAGCAAACTGGTAGTACATTTCTTCTTTAAGGATCAGGTTCGCACCCGCATCAACCAGTATTCGAACCCCATTTACGGTTGGAAACAATGCTGCAATTGTGGGCCGGTATACCCCTTCGATTTTTCCAAGAATAACGGTAGACGCCGTTAGAAGTGCGCCGGTGTGCCCGGCACTTACAAAGCCATCGCACTTTCCGGCTTTATGAGCCATTAAACCCGTAAAAATGGACGAATCCCGCTTTTCTTTTAAAACTGCAGAGGCAGAGTCCTCCATAGAAATGATTTCCGGTGCGTGATAAATCTCTACGCGGTCTGAATCATATTCATGTTTGGATAGCTCGTTTTCTATAATATCGTGGGGACCGACAAACATAAGGTGAAGATCGGGCATCTCTTCGAGAGCTTGAAGGCCGCCTTTAACCGGATGTTCGGGATAATGATCCCCTCCTACTGCATCTACAGCAATAACCATGAATTCTTTTTTGGTGTTATTCTGATCTGTGGATTACTTGCTGTCCTCTGTAGTAACCACACTCCATGCACACATGATGGTAGCGGTGCATCGCCCCGCAATTTGAGCATTCAGCCAGTGTTACATTATCCAGGCTTTGGTGAGCTCTGCGTTTATTTTTACGGGCTTTGGATGTTTTTCGTTTTGGATGTGCCATTTATCTATTACAGTTCTTTTTTTTACTTCAGTTTCTTTAGTTCTTCCCACCTGGGATCTATTGGCTGCTCATCATCGGCTTCTGAATCATCTTTTCCAAATCGGGCTGTGCCAAAATCTTCCGGTTCCCCATCTTTGTTATAAAACTTTGGATGAATCTTTTTCACCGGAACGTTTAATAAAATTGTATCACGAACTTCATCTTCAATATTTATTACAAGTTCGTCTGCCGGAATTTGGCGGACCGCACTTTTCACGGATTCTGATTCTTCAACCTCGCCGGGTTCAAAAATGATATCAAAATCAGATTCAATATTTTTGATAAAAGGTTCGAGACTGCGGTCACAAATAAGTTCAACATTACTGGTTACCCTGAATGAAACTTTCACAAAATGATCGGTTCGTAAAAACGATATATCAACATCCGCGTCAATAAGGTGAATTTCATCATCGAGTGCAAAATAATCCTCTGGAAGATGGACCTCTTTACGGGTCTGGCCTTCCGGGATTTCCTGTATGTCGAACGTTAGTTTTTGCATATCCACAATAGCCACTTAAAATACAGAACTACACTTTCGAAAGCAATTAGTTAAATAACCCAAATAACCGCTGTTCAATCAGCTCAATAACTTTTCCCAGATCCTCATTACTGTTCACAAAATCGAGATTATCGGTGTTGATGATCAGTTTTTCGTGGTTATAACGACCTATCCAGTCCTCATAAAGTTTATTCAGTTTTTCAAGGTAGTCGATACGAATAGTTGTTTCATAGTCCCGGCCCCGCTGTTGTATCTGTTTTACCAGCGTTGGTACATCCGCTTTTAAATAAATCAACAGATCAGGCGGGCGCAGATAGTGACTCATTTGATGGAACAATGCCGAATAGTTTTTAAAATCCCGATCGCTCATCAGGTTCATATTGTGCAGATTTTTGGCAAAAATCTCAACATCCTCATAGATTGTACGATCCTGAATAATATCTGTACTGCTGCTGAGCATCTCTTTTTGATGCTGGAATCTGCTGGAGAGAAAATAGATTTGAAGATTGAAGCTCCAACGCCTCATATCTTCATAGAAATCAGAAAGATAAGGGTTGTTATCAACTGACTCGTAATGAGCTTCCCACCCAAAATTATCGGCCAGCAGACCTGTCAGAGATGACTTGCCGGCACCAATATTACCCGCAACTGCAATATATCTCCCGCTGGTGTGATTGTTTTCCGCCATCGGACTATTTACCAAGAAGTTTATACATCGCCTTCTTGTAATTTTCCACACCCGGCTGATTAAACGGGTTCACTTCAAGCATATACACGTATATGGCCGTAAAGAGTTCATAAAAATAGATTAACCGCCCCAGCTGCTGCTCGTTTAGTTTCTCGATACCAATCTGCACCACCGGAACCCCACCCTCTACGTGGGCCTGATAGGTTCCCGCCTGTGCACTTTTATTGATATCGTGAATGGAACGCCCGCTTAAGTAATCAAGTCCGTCAGAAGAAGATCCCAGCGGCGGCAAAAGCAGATTGGAAATGGGTTTATCTACAGTGAGCATGGTTTCCATCATGTTCCTTCGGCCTTGCTGTATCATTTGTCCGATGCTGTGCAGATCTGTCGAGAAGGACGCCGTTGCCGGGAATAAACCCCTGCCTTCCTTGCCTTCACTTTCGCCCAGCAGCTGCTGAGTCCAGTTACAGAATTCTTTCATTTCAGGTTCAAATGAACTAATCACATCCAGCACAATATCGTGCGTGTGCAGGTAGTACCGGACAGCCGCATAATCCAAAATAGTGCCCGGCTTTTCCTCACGTTTTTCATATTCGGCCACCGCGCCGTAGAATAATGTTTTTATATCGAGTCCTGCAACAGCCACAGGCAGAAGCCCCACTGGGGTTAGCACAGAAAACCGGCCTCCAACATCCTCAGGAATTATATATTTTTGATAGCCTTCATCTTCGATAATCTTGTTAAGTACGCCCCCTTCCTCTCCCGTGGTGGCAATGATTCGGTCTTTCGCATCATCTTCATACGTTTCGTGGATCCATTTGCGAATTTGGCGAAATGCAATTGCTGTCTCGAGAGTAGAACCTGATTTTGAAATCACGTTTACATACACGCTTTTGGGTGAACCGTCTTCCTTGGGTTCCGAAATGTAACTCAGAAGCTGCTCGTGATACCGTGCCCCCAGGTGATGGCCGGCAAACAGAATTTCAGGCTTTGGGCCGTTGAAGGGTTTGTTCAGTGCATCAATGATAGCTTTTGCTCCCTGGTAAGAACCACCAATACCACAAACAATAAAAATATCTGCATCTTTTCGTATAGCCGCGCCGTGTTGCTCAATTCTATCGAGCTCAGCGTCGTTCGGAGACATTAATATCCGTCGCCAGCCGAGCCATTCACTACCAAGACCTGAACCCTCTTTTACATTTTTGAATGCATCTGCAGCACGAGCTGACGCCTGACTTAGTTCCCCTTCGGAAATAGAATTTGTTGCACCGTCAATATTTACATTGATCATAAATTACCGGAGTGTTTTAGCCAGTTCAAGCAGTTCGAAATTGATATTCTTTCGTTTACCGAATGTCATTTTCAGCGGTGTGAGTTTTATGGAGTTATTCACAATACCGACCATTACACGGGTATGTCCATCAGTGATGGCTTTTACTGCTGCTGAACCAAGCCGGCTTGCGAGAACTCTGTCGCGGGCTGTTGGTGCTCCGCCCCGCTGAACATGCCCCAAGATGCAAACCCTCATTTCGTACTTCGAAAAATCTTCGCGGAGTTTTTCAGACAGTTTCAATGCCCCGCCGGTCTCATCACCTTCTGCCACTACAACCAGGCTGCTTCTGCGCTGCTCTCTCAAAACATCTTTGAGGTTAGAACGGATTTCATCAACATCCATCATCGATTCAGGCAGCAATATCATTTCGGCACCACCTGAAATGCCTGTTTCAAGAGCAATAAACCCTGCATCCCGGCCCATCACTTCAACCAGGAACAACCGGTCGTGTGCATCCGCTGTATCACGGATTTTGTCGATGGCATCCATTGCGGTGTTCAACGCCGTATCATACCCAATGGTCTCATCAGATCCCACAAGATCGTTATCAATTGTGGCCGGTATGCCAATCACAGAAATATCGTGCTCGTTAGCAAGCAAGGTTCCGCCCTGGAATGATCCGTCCCCGCCGATAATTACCAGATACTCCACTCCTTCGTCCTTCAAAACCTTAGCAGCTTTTTCGCGGCCTTCTTTTGTTCTAAATTCATCACACCGGGCTGATTTTAAAATGGTTCCACCACGCTGAATAATATTGGAGACATCAGAAGGGCCAACTTTTTTAAAATTTCCCTCAATCAATCCTTTAAACCCATGCCGGAAAGCTACAACTTCAAAATCTTGGGAATGAGCTGTCCGAACGACAGCCCTGAAAGCCGCGTTCATGCCGGGCGAGTCACCACCACTTGTTAGTACGCCTATAGTTTTCAATGGAATAAAAATTTTTTATCTAAAAATTGGTAAGCCGATAAACTAAGTACACAATCATCTTATCGCAACTTTTTAATCTCTGCATTGAACAAATTATCTCATTAACTTCCCTGCTTGAAACAAGATGCATAAAAGCTGGTCAATAAATGGTTTACACACACAAAATTAAAAGTTGTTGAAGTCACTTTCCGATATTACCACTCCCATCCGGGAGGATCTAACGACATTTAGAGATTTTTTTAGAAAACAAACAGATACAGATGTATTTCTGCTTAATAAGGTTATTCATTACCTGTTAAGACAAAAAGGGAAAGAGATACGCCCCACTCTGGTTTTTATGAGCGCCAGAATGTTCGGTGACGTGAACCGGAAGGCGTATATTGCTGCAACCATGATTGAGTTGCTGCACACCGCCACTCTTATCCATGATGATGTTGTGGATGAGGCCGACAAGCGGCGTGGGTTTCTAAGCATCAATAAACTATGGAAAAATAAGGCTGGTGTACTTTTAGGCGACTTCTTACTCTCCAAAGGATTGCTTATTGCGCTTGACAATGAAGAGTATCGAATGCTTCAGATTCAATCCAACGCCGTGAAGTTAATGAGCGAAGGTGAGCTCAGGCAGCTTAAGACAGCCCGGCTTTTTAATATGACTGAGGAGCGCTATTACCAGATTATTTCAGAGAAAACGGCCAGCCTCATCTCCGCCTGTTGTGAATGTGGTGCCGTGGCTGCTTCCGACGATGATGAGATTGCCAAAGCAATGCGGGAAATTGGATTGAATATTGGTATTGCTTTTCAGATAAAAGATGATCTTTTTGACTATGGGCTTGATGATGTTGGCAAACCAAAACGAAATGATATACAGGAGCGAAAAGTAACATTGCCTCTTATTAAGGCGCTGGAAGATTCTTCGCCACTGGAAAAGCTATCCATCAGGCGCCTCATGAAAAAGCGCAAAAAAACAGAGGCGGATATAGACAAAATTGTGGCATTTGTGCATGACAAGAAGGGGCTCAAAAAAGCCGAAATCTCGATGCGGGAATACGCAAATAGTGCACTCACACAACTCCGGAAACTTCCCGTAGAAAAGGGAATGGATGATTTTGAAAATCTCCTTCACTTTATCATTAACAGAAAAAAATAAACAGACAGCACCCATGGGTCACTTGTTCCTTTCTGATGTACATATAGGAGCTTTCGAGGACGAGAGAGACCAGCGTATACAGCAGGAGTTGATATCACTGATCCATTATTGCGAACAGAACCACCATACTCTGCATATACTTGGAGATTTGTTTGATTACTGGATGGAATACCCATCCTGGCATCCACCTCTGGGGCATAAAGTTTTAAATACCCTTTCGGCACATATGAAAGGCAACGGACCAATAAATTATATAACAGGAAATCACGACAACTGGACAAAAGGATATTTTGAAAAACTGGGCTTTAATGTCAGCAGTGAATTCTTTGACCTTGTTATTGAAAACAAACGTTTTTTTCTGCAACACGGGGATGGCCTGCAGGATCCAAAATACGGGCTGAACCGCCCTTTCATGCACAGAATTCTCAGAAACAATTATTTCATTAAGCTGTATCAGTTTGTACTTCCGCCAAGTTTTGGTATAAAAGCAATGCAGATATTTTCAAACTTTAGCAAACAGAGGGCATACTGCGATCCTTCTGTTTTAGATCGATGGGCAGAACAATTTTTAAGCCGAACTGGTGTTGACTACGTAATTTGCGGACACGACCATTTGCCGCGTGTGCTTGAGTTTACATCCGGCACATATATAAATCTGGGTACATTTTTCCATCACAAAACAGTGGGCTTGTATACCAATGGAAACCTGCAGCTCGTTGTATGGAATGCCGAGCAGCAAACCCTCTGCCCTTTTGAAAACCGCTATAAAAAAGCTGTGAATACATGAGCGAAACACCGAACGATTTTGACCGCGAACGCTATTTCAGCGATCCGGAATACAGAAAAAAGATTCTTGCCGAACGCAAAAAAAAGAGTGAAGAAAACTCTTCGGGTCATTCGGGATCATCTTATTCATCCGGCAGGCCTATCAAAAAAAACATACTTCTTTGGGGTTCAATTTCCCTTGCTGTTATCCTTTTAGCCATTGTCGGCTATACATACTATCTCACTCTTGGAATGCCATCCATCCAGGAGTTAGAAAATCCCGAAACTGCCGTTGCATCTGTTGTGAAAAGCCGTGATGGAGCTGTTCTGGATCGTTACTATACAGAGAACCGAACGTATGTACCCATAGAACGCATATCACCTGCTATCGTAGATGCACTTGTTGCAACGGAAGATCACCGCTTTTACAGACACTGGGGCATAGATGCAGAGCGCTTAATTGGTTTACCTATTTATTGGCTCCAGGGGCGACTGCAGGGTGGATCTACCATCAGCCAGCAGCTGGCAAGGAACCTCTATCGTAAAATCGGCCGTGAAGTTTCCGTTACACGAAAGCTCCGTGAAATGCTAACTGCGATCCAGATTGAAGAAAATTACACCAAGCGGGAAATTATTGAGATGTACCTGAACACGGTGGAATTTGCAAACAGCACCTTCGGCATTGAATCGGCTTCTCAAACACATTTTGCAAAGCCTGCCAGTGATATCAACGTGTCGGAGGCTGCAACATTAGTGGGAATGCTTCGTGCAACCCATGCATATAATCCCCGCATATTTCCTGAGCGTTCACTCCTGCGCAGAAACGTCGTGCTACGTCAGATGGTTCGCAGAAATTTCATTACCGAAGAAGAGTACAGTGCGATTTCATCTGAAGAAATTGTGCTTAACTATCAACCGCCCTCTCGCTCTGGCCGGGAAAGCCGTTACTTTGGCGAATATGTACGGCAACAGGTTGTAGACTGGGCAGAAGAAAACGGGTATGATATTTACACTGATGGCTTAACGATCCACACCACCATCGACTCCCGACTACAACGGCATGCCGAACGATCTGTCCGGGAGAATGTATTAGAATTTCAGGAAACATTCGAAGGGGAGTGGACCAGTTCTGATGGTGAGTATATGGATGAATTTTGGGATGAATATCCAAACTACATGCGTGAATTTATGAGAGAGACTGACCGTTATAAAAACGCATTCAGCAAGTACAATACAAATCAAGAGTCAGTTGTTTTTGAAGAATTGATGGCCGATTCGGCTTATGTGGATTCCTTGAAACGTGCCCGAACCCGCTTGCAGAGCAGCTTTGTTGCACTCGATCCGAATAACGGCAGTGTCCTCGCCTGGGTTGGAGGACTCGATTACGGCCAGAAACAGTTCGATCATGTCTATCAATCCCGACGGCAGGCAGGATCCACTTTTAAGCCTTTTGTGTATTCCATCGCTGTTGATAATGGATATATGCCTTACCATAAATTTTCAAAGTATCCCACCAGTTTCATCGAGCAATCAGGGCGAGTTTGGAGCCCCAAAGATGCCACGGTGCCCTCTGGACCGGAAATGGTGCCGCTTCGAGATGCAATTGCCCGGAGTTTGAATAATGTAACCGTAAGACTCCTTCCCGAAATTGCAGGGGCGTCAGGAACCAATCGTGCCCGCGATCTGATTCCCGCCGCACGTAAAATCAGGGAAATGGCCTCAGATCTTGGTATAGATATGAGCAGTGTAGGTGGAGACTACCCGTCTATTGCACTCGGAACAGCGAATGTGAGTTTGCTTGAACTGGTAAGTGCTTATACAACATTTGCAAATGAAGGAGTGCACATCGACCCGATAGCTGTTACACGGATTGAAGATAAAGAAGGCAATGTGCTGGTTGAGTACTTCCCCGACATGCGACAGGAGGTTATCAGTCCGGAAACGGCTTACATGATGATTGACATGATGCGGGGTGTGATTCGCGGTGGAGATGGTTTCAGCGGAACCGGGGTGCGAATGAGAAACGTGTATGGAATTGACCAGGACATTGCGGGAAAAACCGGTACCACACAAAACAGTGCCGATAACTGGTTTGTAGCTATGATGCCTCATATGGTTATGGGTTCCTGGGTGGGAGGTGAAGATCGCCGGGTTCGTTTTCCAACTGACAATCCAAACAGTATTGGCCAGGGTGCTCGTACGGCACTGCCGATTGTAGGAACATTCATTAATTACGCAAAGGAAGACCCGGAAACCCCGTGGAGTAACGAAAACTTTAATCCACCACCAGGATTTGTAATGCCTGAAGATCCCGAAGCAGATAACGGGCAAAATGATGAGCGCCGCGGAAGAATAGGCTGGTAATTACTCGATTTTAAAACAAGTACATACCAAGTGTCAGGCCTGCACCCACTCTGTAAATTAGAATTAATGGAAAAGCAATCTATCAACCGCCCGTAACTACTCCCACACACTCATCTATTTTAGATTAAATCTATACTGCAATTATCACCGAAAACAGGTGCTTTTATTCAGTACTTTTGTGGTATATGCGATATTGAATACATGAATCATGTTCACCGTTACGAGACTATTCACATGACTTTTCCCGGTAAATGATCAGGAAACTGTTGAGGCAAAAGCAGTTGAAAAATTTAAAAAAAACGTTCCAAATTGGATCGAAAACGCCCTATATTGTGCTCTTTATATTACGCAGTATGGATATGAATTGCGTGTTGGCTAAACGCACTAATTATTTGAACTACAGATCGCGATGTTAGAACAATATTTCCCGGTTTTTACACTTCTTGGTGTTGCAGCGGTTCTGGCTGTTTTACTTATGTCACTTTCGAGACTCCTGGGTCCTTATCGCCCCAGCAAAACAAAACTGACTCCCTACGAAAGCGGAATGGATCCGGTTGGTGAAGCCCGTGAACGCTACTCAATTGCGTTTTACCTTGTAGCTATGGAATTCATCGTATTTGATCTTGAGGTAGTATTTATTTATCCATGGGCCGTGGCATTTTTGAATCACGGGGCAGGAACGTTTCTGGCAATGCTGATATTTATCATAGTACTATTCATTGGCCTGATCTATACGCTCCGGAAAGGAACACTCGATTGGGATATGAAGAACATCAAATTTAAGGAAACAAAACAATAGAATTATGGGTGTAGAAAGCGCACTTGGAGAAGGATATTTAACAAGCAGGGTTGACTCCCTTGTAAACTGGGCACGTGCAAATGCAGCCTGGCCAATGCCTATGGGTCTCGCATGCTGTGCAATTGAAATGATGGCGTTTGCAGGGCCTAAATATGATGCGGCAAGATTCGGTTCTGAGGTGATGCGGTTTTCGCCTCGCCAAAGTGATGTGATGATTGTTGCAGGCTGGTGTACATACAAAATGTCTCACGCTATACGACGAATTTGGGATCAGATGCCTGATCCCAAATGGTGTATCGCTATGGGAGCCTGTGCTTCCACCGGGGGCATGCACCGTTGCTACGGAGTAGTTCAGGGGGTTGATAATTTTCTGCCGGTAGATACATACATCTCCGGATGCCCTCCGCGCCCCGATGCCGTGCTTCATGCTCTGATGAAAATTCAGGATAAGATAAAAACCGAACACTCTGTGATGCTCGACACGTAAACCGTTTAATGTCTCTTTATGTCTTTAGAATTATCACAACCACTCCAGGAATCCGTTGATGCCCTTACCGAAAATTTTTCCGATAAGCTCATCGAGGTGTATCAATCTTCCGGGGATACCTTTGTACGCATTGAAGCCGAAGCCCTTGTTGAAATTTGCACATTTCTGAAACAGAAGCACAACTTTGTGTACCTGACTGATATAGCCGGAACAGATCGCTACACATCTGACGAACGATTTGAAGTGATTTACAACATCATTTCATTGAAAGATCAGGTCCGGATTTTTATCAAAGTACGGTGTGATGAGGAATCTCCCGAGCTGGATTCTGTTACAACTGTTTGGAAAGGCGCAAACTGGATGGAACGTGAAGTGTACGACATGTTTGGCGTGCAGTTTAACAATCACCCTGATATGCGCAGAATTTTTCTTCCTGAGGATTTCGACTACTTTCCGCTGCGAAAAGAGTTCCCGCTACTTGGAATTCAGGGATCAATTGAATTGCCTAATACTACCCCGGATACAGAATAAGAACTGATTTATGAAACTATCTGATATTCAATCAAAAGTTCACTCCACCTTTTTCAAGGAGCATCAAAAGAAACTCTACCAGAGTCTTGAAGATAAGCATACAACCATTGAAGAGATGGATGACGGTGATCCGCTCAGCTCAAAAATGGTGCTGAATATGGGCCCCCAGCATCCCGCAACTCACGGGGTGCTGAGACTTGTGCTTCAACTCCATGGAGAAACTATTGAGAAAGTAAAACTGGATATCGGGTATCTGCACCGCGGTGTAGAGAAGATTGCCGAGAATAAAACCTATCAGGAGTTCATGCCCTACACCGATCGCATGGACTATCTCTCACCCTACAGCAATAATGTTGCACTTTGTATTGCTGTAGAAAAAATTGCTGATGTAGAAGTACCCGAGAGAGCGCATTATATTCGAATGATCGGGTGTGAACTCGCACGAATCTCTTCGCATCTTCTCTGGCTTGGAACCATGGTGATGGACGCAGGAGCCATTTCATTTTTTATCTGGACATTTAAAGAGCGGGAGAAAATTTACGATATCATGGATCTTCTGGCCGGTCACAGGTTTACCGTTTCGCACTCGCGAATTGGAGGTGTGGCAAACGATATTACCGACGATGCCATGGGAGCCATCAAAGAGTTTGTAGAAACATTCCCCAATGAGCTTAAAGACTATCACAAATTACTCGACAGAAATCGCCTGTTTTTTGACAGAAATGAAGCTGTTGGAGTTTTAAAAACTGAAGATGCTCTTGATATCGGGGCAAAAGGCCCGGTACTGCGTGCATCCGGTTACGGATATGATGTTCGCAAATTTTCTCCCTATGCGCGTTACAGCGAGGTTGAGTTTGGTGTGCCTACAAGACTTGAGGGCGACAACCTGGCACGCTACTTTGTGCGGATGGAAGAGATGAGTGAAAGCATCAGCATTATTCAACAATGTATCGACAAACTTCCAAAAGGTCCCGTTAGAACAGATAACGCAAAACAGGCCTACCCTTCCAAAGATGAAGTCTACTACTCTATGGAAGGAATGATTCACGATTTCATGATGACCGATACGGGAATTTGTCCTCCGGAAGGCGCTGAAGCTTACCACGCGGTGGAATCCCCAAAGGGAGAACTTGGATATTTTATTCAAAGTGACGGAACCGGTCACCCCTGGCGGATGAAAATTAATGCCCCATCATTCTCAAACCTTCAGGTACTCGAAAACATTTTAGATGGTGAAATGGTGGCCGACACCGTTGTCATTATCGGTGGAGTTGATCCTGTAATGGGCGAAGCAGACAAATAAATATTATGACGTACGAATTTGATAAAAACGATCTGGAAAAAATTGAAAAGATTAAGTCGAAGTACCCGGAGGTGATGCCGGCCACGCTTCCCGTACTGTGGCTTGCACAGGAAAAGTTTGGCCACGTTGATCCGGAGGTACAGCGGCTTGTTGCCAGTACCCTTGAACTACCTGAGGCGCATGTTCACGGTGTCGCAACATTCTACACTCAATACTATAAAGAGAAGAAAGGCAAATACGTATTGGATGTATGTACCTGCCTGAGCTGTCAGCTCTGTGGAGGGTACGATATTCTGCACTATATTGAGGATAAACTTGGAATTAAATCCGGCGAAACAACCGAAGACGGCAGATTCTCACTGCAAGAGGTGGAATGCCTTGGAGCCTGTGGTTATGCGCCTATGCTCCAGGTAACCAATGATAAGTACGTAAATAACCTCACCGAAGAAAAGGTGGATAATTTGATTGATGCTCTGAAGGAAGGGAAAGAACCCGAATACGAGCAAATTGAAATGCCTCTTCGAAAAGTTAACTAATTTATTATGAGCTCAGCAGACTGGAAAGATTTTGAACCTGTACTCATCCCCAATATTAAAGATCTGCACAAAATTGATGTGTATGAAAAGAATGGCGGATATAAAGCGTTCAAAGACGTTATAACCAACAAGTCGAAGTGGGAAGGCCCTAAGGATGTGGTCAATGAAGTAAAAGCTGCAAATATTAGAGGACGTGGCGGAGCAGGTTTCAACGCAGGGCTGAAGTGGTCGTTTATGCCACCGGCAGATGGCGGCCCGCGATATCTTGCCTGTAACGGTGACGAATCGGAGCCCGGCACGTTTAAAGACCGGAAGATTTTTGAATATAATCCTCATGTTTTTATAGAGGGGGCTTTGATTGCCGCTTATGCCATGGAAATCACCACAATTTACGTGTACATCCGTGGCGAGTACAAAGATTATATCAATATGATGCAAAAAGCCATCGATGATGCTTACGATAAAGGCTACATCGGTGAAGATATTTTTGGCTCCGGGTACAGCGTCAATTTTTATGTGCACTCAGGTGCAGGTGCCTATATCTGCGGAGAGGAAACCTCCATGTTGGAATCTCTTGAGGGAAAACGCGGATATCCGCGCGTAAAACCACCATTTCCGGCTCAAAAGGGACTTTGGGGACGGCCAACTACTATCAACAATATTGAAACGCTCGCTCATGTGGTTTCTGTGATTAATAAAGGGGCCGATTGGTTCTCCGGTATAGGTGCCGAAAACCACCCGGGGCCAATTCTGTACGGAATTTCAGGCCATGTAAACCAACCCGGTGTATACGAGCTACCCTCAGGCATACCCGTTTTAGATTTGATAAATGATGTGGCAGGGGGAATGAGAGGCGGAAAACAATTAAAGGCAGTTATTCCGGGCGGTTCATCTACGCCAATCCTCAGGGCTGATCAGCTCGACGGTGTAACGATGGATAGCGACAGCCTGCGCGAAGTTGGTACTATGCTCGGAACTGCAGGAATGGTGGTAATGGATGAGGATACGGACATGGTTGACATGCTCTGGAGAATTTCACACTTCTACCATCATGAATCCTGCGGCCAGTGCACCCCATGCAGGGATGGTACAGGCTGGCTTGAAAAAATTCTGCTGAAAATCAAAAATGGTAATGGTGAGGTGAAGGACCTTGATCTTCTGCTGGATGTAACCACCCAGATGGAAGGCCGGACAATTTGTGCACTTGCAGATGCAGCTGCATGGCCCGTACGGCATACAATTAACCGTTTCCGGGATGAGTTTGAAGCACGTTGTAAAAAAACAGTACACGCGGTTGCTTAGGATTTATTACTTATTATTGATTATTGATTAAATATGGATCTTCGGGTGAGTATTCACTAAAAATCATTAATCAACGATCAGGAAATATGAAAAATGATGATTTAAAAGTACGGACTAAATTGTTTGCACACAGATGCGTAAAGCTGGCTCTTAGCCTGCCAAATGATGAATTGGGTAATCACATAAAAAAACAGTTGATACGATGCAGCACATCAACTGCTGCAAATTACCGGGCGGCCTGTCTGGCGCACAGTAAAGCGGCATTCACTTCAAAAATAAGTATCGTAATCGAAGAAGTGGACGAATCAGATTTCTGGATGGAATTTTTAACAGACGAAAATTTAAAGCCAAAAAATTTAGTTGAAAAGTTGATGAATGAGGCACAAGAGTTAACCTCAATATTTGTTTCTTCAAGAAAAACATTGCAAACCGGCAATGATCCGAAGAAAATTCATCAATAATCACTCACAAATAATCATTTCCAAAGATGCCTGAAGTAATTATTGACGGACAACAGTTTGAGTTTGACAGCAACAAAGACGGAAGTCTTCTGCAGTTCATTTTAGACCAGGGGCTCGAAGTTCCTTTCTTCTGCTACCACCCTTCGATGTCGGCCCCGGCTAACTGCAGGCAGTGTATGGTAAAAGTCGGCCAGCCTGTGAAAGACAGAGAGACCGGCGAGTACGAACTGGACGAAAATGGTGAACGAAAAATACGCTGGTTTCCAAAGCTGCAAACATCTTGCAACATGCAGCTTTCTGAAGGGATGGTGGTACACACCCAGGAGACGGATGACCTGGTGAAACGGGCTCAGAAAGATACGCTCGAATTCATACTTGCAAATCACCCACTCGACTGCCCCATTTGTGATCAGGCCGGTGAATGTCCGCTTCAGATACAAACGTATAAATACGGGCCTGAAGGAAGCCGTTTTGAGGTGAAGAAAGTTCATAAACCTAAACGTGTTGAACTCGGGCCAAGAGTAACGCTTGATGCTGAACGCTGCATTAACTGTACCCGCTGCGTTCGATTTACCGATGAAATTAGTGAGTCCAAACAACTGACAATCGTTCAGCGTGGCGACAAAAACTACCCCATCACCGCACCCGGCCGCGAGTTTGATGATCCTTACTCCCTGAATACTGTGGATATTTGTCCGGTTGGTGCACTTACCTCTTCTGATTTTAGATTTAAAGCCCGGGTTTGGGAGATGAATCAAACCCCGAGCATAGATGTAACTAACGGCAAGGGCTGTAATATTGACCTGTGGACACGCGACAATCTTGTCTTACGCATCACCCCGCGACACAACGAAGCTGTGAACGATTACTGGATGCCGGATGCAGGCAGAGAAGCCTACAAACTTTTCAACGAAAACCGTGTTTCCCGACCGCTTCAGAAGCTTGATAACGAACAGGTTCAGTCGTCCTGGAATAATGCAATTGAAACTCTCGCGGAACAGATTGAACAAACCGGTAAAGAGAAGATTGTATTCATCGGCTCACCACATGCTTCTGTTGAGGAGAATTACCTGTTCATGAGCATCTCCAATCTCTTAGCAGGAAAAATACCGGAGTTTACGCCTCACATCATTGAAGGTGCCGGAGATGGATTTTTGATCACCGATGACCAGGCTCCCAATACCAATGGCTGCCGTTTACTTGGATTAGAAGAGCGAACTCAGGATCAAATTAAGAAAACTGTGGCATCAGCTGACCTTGTTGTACTGTTGAATGATAATCTTATCGACAGAGATATTCTGTCTTCTGATGACCTCGAGGAGGCCTACCTTGCCATGTTTGCCACCAATCATACAGAAACAGCGAAACGTGCAAATCTTGTTATTCCAATTACAAGTGCCGCAGAGCATGCCGCAAGCTATGTGAATGTTGACAAACGAATTCAGAGAACCGTACCGGCTAAAGAGACTAAATATTCCAATCGCCGACTTGACATAGAAATGTCAGAAGGCAGACTGGACCGGTATGGAACCAGCTTTGATAACTGGGTCACCGAAGACAACAAAATAGACTGCCTGCCGCTTTGGAGCTTTACAAACCAAATTTCTGATCGGTTAGGTCTTGATATAAAATTTAATACCAGTCGGGAAGTACTGGATGTTATAGCAGAACAGATTCCTGCATTCAGCGGTGTGTCTTATCAGGCTATGGATGAAGAGGCAGGAATTGATTTAACAGCAACCGAAAATCGGGTAAAATCTTAAATAAACAAAGGAATGGCTGAAGTAACCATCACCTCTTATATAATACTTGGATTAGCATTATTTATGCTTTTGAACTCGGCTGCAATAACCGTGTATGCCGAACGTCGTGTTGCTGCATTTATTCAAAACCGGGTTGGCCCCAATCGTGTCGGGCCCCTTGGGTTGTTTCAGCCTCTTGCTGATGTATTGAAACTGCTTTTAAAAGAGGATGTAACCCCGAATAACAGCTACAGGTTTCTGCACACTGTTGCGCCAATCATACCGGTTGTAACTGCTCTTATGACCGTTGCTGTAATACCATTTGGCGATGGGATTTATGCCACGGATATCAACGCAGGGGTTCTCTATTTGCTGGCTGTTGCATCACTTGGCGTGTATGGTGTAACACTTGCAGGATGGGCATCAAACAGTAAGTACTCATTACTTGGCGGCCTTCGTGCAGCAGCACAGATGATTAGCTATGAACTTCCTCTGGGAATGGCCGTTGCTTCCGTCGTTATATTTGTCGGCAGCCTCAGTGTAGTAGACATTGCCGCTGCTCAAGAAAACTGGTGGTTTGTATTTCTAAACCCAATCGGTGCCATCATATTTATTGTTGCAGCATTCGCAGAAAGTAACCGTACACCTTTCGACCTTGTGGAAGCTGAACAGGAACTTGTAGGCGGTTTTCATACCGAATACAGCTCCATGAAATTCGGGATGTTTTTCCTGGCCGAGTACATGCACGTTGTGATCAACTCAATGCTGATGACAACCTTTTTCTTTGGCTCCTACCATCTGCCTTTTGCCGGATACTGGCTGCCCGAAATGCCCGCAGTGGCTAAGACTATACTTGATATCTCAGTATTCAGCCTTAAAACCGTCTTTTTTGTCTTCCTGTTTATCTGGGTACGTTGGACAATTCCGAGGTTTAAATTTAACCAGGTGATGAAACTGGGTTGGAGCAAGCTTCTGCCAATAAGCATCATAAACTTTATTGTTATAGCCGGTATTCTCTTTTTGATATATGCCTGATACATACCGATTAATCAACTTTTCTTAAAGCCACGAGCTATCCCCTCGTGGCTTTTTTTTTAAGATATGGTGATTTTAAGCCATAAATTTTCCCCTTCCAATATTCTGAGGTTTTGTCTATATATCAGGTATTTCAACCAACACAAAAAGGAGAATCAAATGAGAGAATACACATTGATTATACACGGATGGAGTGATTGTTCAAACTCCTTCGTGGCAATGAAGGCAATGCTTCAGAAAAAAGGAGTCGGAGATGTGGATACGATTCTGTACGGGGATTATCAATCCCGTGAAGATAACATCACCTTTAATGATGTTATTGACGGGCTGAACGATCAGATGATTGAACGTGATTTGATAGATGCGGATGGCCGTAAAAAAGTGGATTTAAACGTAATCGTCCACTCAACCGGAGGTTTGGTCATCCGCCACTGGATCTGGCGGTATTATGCACACCGGATTGATGATTGCCCTGTAAAAAGAATTGTAATGCTTGCCCCGGCTAATTTTGGATCTCCTCTGGCGCATCGGGGTAAATCGTTTTTAGGGCGCCTTGTAAAAGGCCGGTGGAAAGTTGGCGATCTACTGGAAGTGGGGCGCCAGCTACTGAACGGGTTAGAACTTGCAAGCCCTTATCAGTGGGAGCTTGCGCACCGCGACCTGCTTAGCAACTCCTCTTGTTATTATTCCCGCGATCAAATTCAACTCACAGTTCTTTCCGGTATCGAAGATTATACCGGAATGCAGGGCTGGGTAAACAAACCCGGTACAGATGGTACAATTGTAATTTCCGGTGCAACACTTAATTCCGTAAAGCTGAAGCTCGATTTTTCAGATCCCAACACACCACATAAGTGGGATGAAGTTCATACCAAAAAAGATTTTGGGTTTGGGGTGCTCCCCGATCTCGATCACGGCTCTATTGTCAGCCGGTTTGAGGATGAATCCTCCGATGTTGTGAGGCTCACCGTGCAAGCATTGAAAGCAGGTTCACCTGATGATTTCGACCAACTGAAAAAAGAGCTCCGTAAAACCACCGACGAGACGTATCAAGACCAGATGAAGAGTGACGAAGTCAAGTACAGCAAATATCAGCAGTTTTTAATACACGCGATAGATGACCACGGAACACCTGTGCCGGACTTTACATTTGAGTTCGAAATATATAAAGCCAATAAAGCCGAAGCGGGGTTGATCTCTTCCCGGTCATACTTTAACAATCTTGAACGCCTATTTTCCGACAGATTTCAATCGCTGCTGCTTAACCAGGTCCACACACATTCTCAGGACTCAAGCTACCGCCGTTTACTTGTAAACATCAGTGAACTGCAGAAACTAATTGAAGAGACGAAGGAAAAGCTCGGAAATTTTGTTCTAATTATGAAAATTTACGTACCCGAAATTGATAAAGGAATCTATTATGACGTGGACTCCCTTCAAAATATTGTTATTTACAGGACGGATGAAGATCATACAAATGATGACATTCCTACCCTGTTCTATGCTAATACAACCACACTACTTGAGCTCCATGTGAATCGAAAAACTAAATATGTTCGCATAGCTAAACAACCATCTAAATAAATCTTTTAAAGATCAGAATCCAAAACCCTCAAACATAATCCTATGTGGAAATATAACGGAACAAACCGGCCAGATTTTGCAGTGAAGCCCGGACCGGGCCAGGAATCAGTTTGGGACTATCCCAGGCCGCCTAAACTTTCACCCGATCAACGCAACGTTGTTGTGAAATGGAACGGACAGGTAATAGCCTCATCAAATCAGGCTGTTCGCATCCTGGAAACAGCGAGCCCTCCCACCTTTTATCTACCCCCAAAAGACGTGAACACAGAACTTTTAACTGAGTCAACCGGCTCTTCTTTTTGTGAGTGGAAAGGAAAAGCCACATATTGGGATATCACAGTTGCCAGGGATATAAATAAAGTGGCTGCCTGGTCGTACGATAACCCAACTCCTGCTTTCAGTTCTATTGCCGGGTATTACTCATTCTATCCGGCGCGAGTTAACTGCACCGTTGGTGGAGAAACGGTGAAACCACAGCCCGGAAATTTTTACGGTGGATGGATGACACCTGAAATTGTTGGTCCAGTTAAAGGAGAGCCCGGTTCAGGTGGCTGGTAAACAAGACCGGCCTTCACACGAAATGTTCAATAATTGAGTCCACTCCGAAAAGTCAGACAAAGAACAGAAGTTTATAAAAAGCTTAAATAATTTAGACCTTACGCCCCTCTCTAATTCTTTAGAGAGGGGTTGGGGTGAGTTCGAATCAAATAAACCTAATGCCATGTCTACACTGAAATGTCGGTTAAAATTGCGGGCAGGGAGACTTCCGAAGTCTGCGTGCTTGTTGTAAAAGTGAGAATTATAAAAGAGACTGAGCATTCATACAGCCAGAAAAGAC
>JAWLEH010000035.1:0-30185 GCA_041686215.1 Balneolaceae bacterium
TATAACGATTTGATCGAGATCTTGTTCAAAAGTTTACAGGTTTGTCTGTTTGATCGTGGCAGATTTAAGGAGATTTAGACTTTATTACAAATTTGAATCATTTTCCGGGCTTAATTTGATGTTTTCATATTATTATTATGAGTACGAGCCTTGTCACCTGCTAATGTACATTTGGTTTGAGCCGGTGGGTGAAAACAGAATCCTTGGTTTTGATCACATACGGTGTGGGGGTATGTTTTTATACGGCTCTGAGCCATTTTGGATTTCCAAGGACACTTACTGATTTCAACGAATATGATACAAGTAGTACTCAGAATTGATGAAATTATCGATTTTCCCATCGTGAAAACCAGACTAAGTCGATCCGTAAAATTACTGATAATTGTCTGTGATTGATTCAAATCTGAATTATATTTGAACCAGCGATTTAGCAAAAACTCCATCAGCAACCCGTCTTTTTATGTACCTGATTTTTGATACCGAAACCACCGGTCTCCCCGAAAACTACAGCGCACCCCGTACCGATTTTGACAACTGGCCGCGGTGTGTTCAGCTTGCATGGCAGCTTCATGATCATACCGGGAAGCTTGTTTCGGAAGGTGATTATATCGTTCAGCCTGATGGGTTTACGATCCCCTTCAACTCCGAAAAAGTACACGGCATCTCCACTGAAATGGCCCGGAAGGAGGGGATTCCGCTGAACGATGTGATGGATGCGTTCGACAAAGATGTTGAGCGGGCAATCTTTGTGATTGGCCATAACCTGGAGTTCGATCTGAACATCATGGGGGCGGAATACCTGAGGATGGAGCGGGAAAATCCGCTTGATGAAAAAGCGGATATTGATACGAAAGACGAGTCGACGGAATTTTGCGCCATCCCCGGCGGACGCGGCCGCTATAAGTGGCCCACACTTGCCGAACTGCACGATAAACTTTTTGAGGTTGGCTTTGAAGAAGCTCACAACGCTGCGGCGGATGTAGATGCCACTGCACGGGCATTCCTGGAACTGGTTCGCCTGGGCGTAATCAAACCGCAGCTTCCGCACGACCTGGAGCTGGATACCAAATCACCGCGTGAATGGATCAACCCCGACCATTACATACCTAAGGTTGATGAGTTGCGAAGCAGGGGGGTAACCGGTGATGAAGAAAAGTCGGGCACAGCCGTTGATTTAACAGCACGGATCGAAGACGCTGCGAAAATTGAAAGCTCGTTCAGCCATCTTCACTGCCACTCCAAATTTTCAGTGCTTGAGGCAGCAGCCGGGATAAACGATTTAGTGGAGAAAGCAAAACAGGATGGCATGCCCGCTGTGGCTCTGACCGATTTGGGCAATATGTACGGCGTGTTCAATTTTGTGCAAAAAGCTCACAACGCCGGTATCAAGCCGATAATTGGCTGTGAATGTTATTTTGTGGAAGATCGCCATCAGAAGAAATTTACGCGTGATCACCGCGATAAACGATACCAGCAGGTGTTCCTGGCCAAAAACCGCGAAGGATATAAAAACCTGGCGGAGATGTGCTCGATCGGCTTTATTGAAGGTTACTACTACAAATTTCCGCGAATTGACCGCGAGCTGGTTCAAAAATATCGGTCGGGACTGATTGCAACCACAGGCGGACTGCAGGGAGAAATCCCCGACCTGATTTTAAACAAAGGTGAAGAGCAGGCGGAAGAAGCCCTGGTGTGGTGGCACGATCTTTTTGGCGACGATCTCTACATTGAACTGATGCGCCATGGCCTGGAAGAGGAAGAGCGTGTAAACAGCGTTCTGTTGCGGTTTGCAGAGAAGCACGGTATCAACGTGATTGCGACCAATAATGTCTTCTACATGGAGCAGGAGGATGCCAGGGCCCACGATGCGCTGCTTTGTATTGATAATGGTGAGCTAATGGACACCCCGATTGGCCGGGGGCGCGGGTATCGGTTCGGTTTCCCGAATGATCAGTTCTATTTCAAGACCCAGGAAGAGATGAAGGCGATGTTCGCCGATGTGCCGCAGGCGATCGCCAATACGCAGGAAATTGTGGACAAGGTGGAACCGATTGAGCTGGAGCGGGATGTAATCCTGCCGAACTTTACACTTCCCGAAGGATTCGAAACCGAGGACGACTACCTGAGACACCTCACTGTTGAAGGAGCAAAAGAGAGGTATGATGAGCTTGACGGAAAGGTTATGGACCGGATTAATCACGAGCTGAACATCATCAAAACGATGGGATTTGCCGGTTACTTTTTGATTGTGCAGGATTTTATTGCCAAAGCGCGTGAGATGGATGTGTTTGTGGGGCCGGGCCGGGGGTCAGCCGCTGGATCAGTTGTAGCGTACTGCACAGGAATTACGAATATCGATCCACTGAAGTACGATCTGCTGTTTGAACGGTTTTTGAATCCCGAGCGCGTATCGATGCCGGATATCGATATCGACTTTGACGATGACGGGCGCCAGCGGGTGATCGACTACGTAGTGGACAAGTATGGTAAATCGCAGGTGGCGCATATCATTACGTTTGGATCGATGGCGGCACGGTCGTCAGTACGGGATGTGGCGCGGGTACTGGATTTGCCGCTGCCCGATGCCGACCGGCTTGCTAAGCTGATTCCCGAAACGATCGGGATTTCGCTTGAAGATGCCTTTAAGGAAGTGCGTGAACTGAAACAGATCAAAGAGAAAGATAATCTGGAAGGGCAAACGCTCCAGATGGCGGAGACCCTGGAAGGATCTGTGCGGAATACCGGCATCCATGCTGCAGGTGTGATTATTGCACCGGACAAACTTACCAAGTATATCCCGATTGCCACGGCAAAAGACGCAGACCTGTATGTAACGCAGTTCGACGGGAAGTTTATCGAAGATGCCGGTATGCTGAAGATGGATTTCCTGGGGCTCAAAACCTTGTCTATCCTGAAAACGGCCATCCAACAGGTGAAAGAGAATCACGGGGTTGAATACAACCTTGATGATATACCTCTTGATGATAAAAAATCGTTTGAGTTCTTCCAGAAAGGGCTCACCGTCGGGGTGTTTCAGTTTGAATCGGACGGAATGCGTAAACATCTCAAAGATCTGAAACCGGAGTCGATTAATGATCTCATTGCCATGAACGCACTCTATCGGCCGGGCCCGATGCAGTTTATCCCGGATTACATCAACAGGAAACACGGGCGAGAGTCGGTTGAGTACCCGCATGATGATCTGATCGACATCCTGAAACCGACACACGGAATTATGGTCTACCAGGAGCAGATTATGATGGTGGCCCAGAAAATGGGCGGCTACTCGCTGGGCGAAGCGGATGTACTGCGGCGGATTATGGGTAAAAAGAAAGCCGATCTTCTGCCGCCCGAAGAAGAGAAATTTATGAGGCAGGCGCAGGATCTTGGTTATAGCAAAGCGGTAGCCAAAGATGTGTTTGATAAGATGGCGTTGTTTGCCGGGTATGGATTCAACAAATCTCACTCCGCGGCTTATTCGGTAGTAGCCTATCAAACCATGTTTTTTAAGGCCAACTACACGGCCGAATATATGGCGGCGGTGCTGAGCCACAACATGAGCGACATCAAAAAAGTGTCGTTCTTTATTGAAGAGTGTCAGCGGCTTGAAATTGCTGTGGATCCCCCGAATATTAACACGGCGGAAGGTAAATTTGTGGTACGCGACGGACGGGTTCAGTACGGCATGTCCGCAATTAAAGGTGTGGGCAGCAATGCGATTGAGCAGATCGCCAAAGAGCGGAAAAAGAATGGAGAGTTTCGTACGATCTTCGATTTTTCTTCGCGAATTGATACGCGTGTGTGTAACCGGCGCACGATCGAGAGCCTGATCCAGGCCGGGGCGTTTGATACGCTTCATGAAAACCGGGCGCAATTGCTGGCCAGTGTGGAGGATGTAATCAGTTACGCCTCCCGAAAACAGGAGGAGGAACGCCTGAACCAGGGCAGCCTGTTTGGCGGAGAATCTGAAAGTGGCGTATCGATGGATGAACCAAAATTACGGGAAACCCCACGCTGGACCAACATCGAACGGCTGAACCGGGAACGTGAGCTGATTGGTTTTTACCTGAGTGGCCACCCGCTGGATCGGTTTCGGGAGGATGTGCGGCTGTTTGCCTCTCATACCCTGGCTGAAGATGAAATAGCCGAGCTGCAGGACCGGGAACAGGTTAAAGTTGTGGGTATCATTACCGGAGTGAAACAGGTGAGCGATAAAAAAGGCCGGCCGATGGCATTTGTACAAATAGAAGACTTAAACGGTGCTACAGAAGTGTTGGTTTTCAGCGATCAGTACGACCGCCACCAGGGGCTGCTTCAGCCCGATACTATCATTCTGCTGGATGGCACTCTGAGCAAACGGGGCGGCCAACCGAAGATCATCGCTAACTCTATGGAGCGGGTGGAAAACCTGCGCGAGAAGTTTCAAAATCAACTGATGCTGAAACTCCGTCTTGAAACAAGTTCGCTCACAAAAGACGACCTTAGCGATATGGCCACACTGATGAGCATTCACAAAGGTGAAACACCCGTCCGGCTTAAAGTTTTCAGTAATCACGCCAAAGGCCCGATGAATATGAGCGTTCGAAAATTTGTGGTGGAACCCAACAACGAACTGATGAAGGGATTGAGAAATATTGTGGGGGATGAAGCCGTCCAGCTAATGAGAACTTCGTAAATAGTTTGCTATAATAGCAGATTGAAGGATGTGGTAAACAAGCCCTGAATTGGAGGATAATCTTCTGAGCCCAATCCGAAAAGTCACACGTTCTAAAAATTAATGGCACAAGCTTAAATAATTTAGACATTAAATCGAGGCTGTCCAAAAAGGTAAAATTCATCGCGCATCGCTTAAATAATTTAGGTTTATTTTCCATACTCACCCTATATCCCTCTCTATTTAATAGAGAGGGATTAAATGACTAAATTATTTAAGCTATTATGTTTATTGAATTACTTTTTGGACAGCCCCGATCCAGGGTGATTCCGGAGGATAAACCTAAATTATTTAAGCTTGTTATCAAGGTCCGTTCTTTATCTGACTTTTCGAATTGGATTCATCTTCTGTAAAAGTAAAATGTTGGGTTATACCAATGGAAAATCACTTGCTGCGGGTCCGGGGTAAGGTTAACTGAATGTGAATATGAATCGGGAAAATTCTGAAAAGACAGAACAGGAGCGATTAGAACAACTTGAGAGGCGGGTGGAATATCTTGAGACTATCATCAGGGAACAGCACACCTCGGATAGCAGAGATTCATTCCATACTTCCGGAAGCCAGAGAAAGAGCACAGCACCATCCGGGGAGAGCGATCATTTTTTCGCCCGGTTCAGCATCCCCGTAATTCTTAAAGAAAACTGGCTATACTGGCTTGGCGTAGGCATGTTATTGCTGGGCGTAGTTTTTCTATTCAACTATTCAGTTGAACGGGGCTGGCTGATTCCGCCGGTCAGAAGTGTCTTTGGTCTGATTATAGGGGGAGGTCTTTTTTGGCTGGGATACAGCCGGCATCCGGGCGGTGCCATCCGGCAGTTTTTGATGGGAGCAGGAATCGGAGCATTCTACATTACGGGATTTGCCACGTTTCAGCTCTACAGTTTTCTGTCCTACCCGGTGGCGTTCTGCTACATGTTAGCTATTACCGTGCTCTCATTTGGAATGTCTGTTCGGCAAAATTCTGCGACACTAGCACTTATCGGCACGCTTGGAGGTCTTGCCACTCCATTTATGCTCTATGATGATGGTGAATCCCTTCTTTTGCTAATGGTATACTCGTGTATCATCATGACCGGCGCAGCGGCCATATACCAGTTTAAACATTGGGAGTCCCTGCTCTGGAGTCAATTTATTGGCGGTGGTTTGATACTGTTAATTGGTCTTTTTACCCGTGTGTCAGATGTATCAGATCCTTTGTTTTTTGACCGGTGGATCTTACAAAGCGGCTTGATTTACATGTTGGGTCTCATCTGGCTTCTTCCTTTGGTGAAAGAGTTGCGAACCGGACCGGGTCAATCCCGGGGCATTTTTCAACCCGGAATATCTGATGATGATAAACGGAGAGATAAGGAGAATCAGCACATCCGGGCGCTAACCTTGTTGATTCCCGTGCTGGCCGTACAGTATTCTCAGGGAATTTGGGGACTGCCAGAGATCACCCTGGGAATCCTTGCGCTGGCGGCCTCCGTACTTACGGCAAGTATTGGTTTGCCGTTACAAAGAGCCGGATTCCGGGAGTTGACCTCTGCTCACCTGTTTAGTGCACTCGTGCTTTTTACACAAGCTATGTTCCTGTTTTTTGACGGGAATATGCTTCTGGTGGTGATCATTCTCGAAGCTGTAGCTCTTCGATACGCTGCAACCTATTACAGTGGCAGGATTCTCTCATTTGGGTCCCACCTTCTTGTTATCACGGCTTGGCTGCTGATGTGGCTTGAGAGTGTATTTTTACCGCAGACAGGCACACCGGTCATGAATATGCCGGCACTTTCAGAACTTTTGGTTCTCATTTCAACCGGCTTGATCATTCCGGTATTCCTGGACAATTCTAAAACAGCCGGATTTTATAAACTGGCCGCACACATCGGAATACTGGGCTGGCTGGCAAAAGAGTTTTCCCCGATCGACTATGGGCAGGTGATAACATCGATAGCCTGGGCAGTTTACTCTGTTTCTATTCTAATTGCGGGTTTCTGGCTCAGGAAAACAAAACTGCAGAGTGTTGGTATGATTACCATTCTTATCATTGTAGGGAAATTATTTTTCGTAGACCTGAGCCAGGCAAGTGGCCTGGTACGTATTCCACTCTTTATGGGATTTGGTGCCCTGTTTCTGTTTATCGGTTACCTTCTTCAAACCTTTTGGTCTAAACAAGAAGATTCAGTGTCATAAGAAATAATGTATATATCTGAAGTCGATTTCAAGGCAAAGCGCATGTCGGTTTGTTTTCGGTAACATCTTGGAGATGTTTCATAGAAAAACTACTTTGCGCAATAGTTTGACACCTAAAGGGAGTTTTATGAGATTCTTACTGAATAGTTTATTCATAACTTTAGTATATGTTGCATTCCAGGCCTGTGGTTCGGTTCCCCAGCAGACCGTCTCTCACATCAATGATGGAGGGGATCGGTTCGGTTCATCTGAAACCAACCTCCCGTTCGATCAGCAGAGTGAGCAGACTTCTCAAGTCGGGTTCAGTCAGCCGGAAGAAAAAGAAGAGTCAGAAGAACAAAAGTTTGATCAGGAGAATACAATGAATATTGGAATTATTTTTATGCCGCTTCCATACCAGGGCGGATTCTCCATTACGGACAGGGCACTCAGGACTTGTGAGGTTTTTTATGACAGCCCCTGCACGCATCTCTTTATTCAGTCTGGAAGGTTAAATAGATTTCCAGCGGCACCAGTTTCATATTCTGATGAATAATCAAACAAGTAATCACAGCACTTTAGAACCTGCACCATTGAAAATCACACTTCTTTTCGCTACCGCGGTCAGTTTTGTCTTGTCTCTGTCACTAACGGATGCTTCTGCTCAATCCAGTGATGACAGCGGTGAGATCACGGTCATGTCCTACAACATCCGGTTTGATAATCCTGATGACGGTGTGAATGCCTGGCCCAACCGAAGTCATCACGTTGCTGAAATAATGAGTGAAAATTATGATGCGGATATCATTGGTATACAGGAGGCTTTAGATCATCAGATCAACGATCTTCATCAGCAACTTGCGGAATATTCCTGGGTTGGTGTGGGACGGGACGATGGAAAAGACACAGGTGAATTTTCTCCGATCTTTTTTAAAAAAGAGCGATTTGATCTTCTGTCAACCAACACCTTCTGGCTGTCCGAAACCCCGCAGATTCCCGGAAGCAAATCGTGGGATGCGGCCATTACCCGCGTGGCTACCTGGGCAAAATTGAAAGACCGTGCAACCGAACAGGAGTTTTATATCCTGAATACTCATTTTGATCACATCGGCGAGCAGGCACGGGTTGAGAGTTCGCGAATGATCACCAATTTTATTTCCCGGTTGGAAGATGAACTGCCCGTTATTGTGACCGGCGATTTTAACGTTCCAGAAACCTCAGAAGCTTACGCCGTGATAGAGGAGTCAAATGCATTAAGCGATGCAAGATACGTCTCTGAATCAGACCATCAGGGTCCTACGGCCTCGTTCAGTGACTGGGAGCAGCTAAGAGAGCCGGAATCAAGAATCGATTATATTTTTGTGAATAACCATGTTTCCGTTCACACACACCGCATCCTGGACGATCGGGTTGATGGCCGGTTCCCGTCGGATCACCTGCCGGTTTTAGTTGAACTGAGCCTGAAACATCTATCTAAAAATTAATTTGTACCTGCACGCCAATATCACTTCGCCGGTTTCCCTCTATTTCATCAAGCCCGCTGCCAATCACCGGCCGGTTTTCGTACAGCGTTGTTGAAGCTTTCATGCGCAACCGCACAGCCGGCGCGGGTTCGTAACTCATCACTGCGTAGATGCGCCGCCCCTGATGAAACAACATGGTATTACTCATCACGTAGAGCAGGTCATTCTCGAACTGGAACACCCTTGAGTTGAAGTCATCCGTATCAAAAAGTGTGGTTCGGAAATCAAGGGTCAGAGATTCTGAGGGTGTGAACCGAAGATCCTGGAAAATGAGAAAGCCATATGTGAGCTCGCCCCGGGCCGACTGGTACCGAACCCCGTCTAAACGAGTCCGCAACCTGACGGATTCAATAATCTGGTAGCTAAGGTGTAGCCGTGCCACAGAACGCTGTTCTGTTCCTATGACCAAAAACGACCTGCCAAGGCCATTCACGCGGCTATATTCCTGTTCCCCGGCACTATTTTTAAGCTGTGCATATAGCGATAAATCAGGTCCGGGTCGAAATTCAATCCGGGTCAGCCAGTCTGTTCCGGAAACCGGCCGGCTGTTTCCAAAGCTGGCTGCTTTGGTTGTGTACAGATCAAAATAAGCGCTGAAATGAAAAGAAGTACCAAGAGCCTGGGCCAGGCCGGCATAGAGACCTTCCTCATTTTGCGTTCCTGATTGTTCACCAAAACCGGAACCGAAGAGAGTTTGAAAATCAGGAGCGTAGTTGCGGTAGGCTAAAGCAATGTCGGTTTCAGCTGCAGGTGAAAGCTCAGCCCCTGCAATCAATCCGGCTGATCCGTTTACAGATCGTGCAGCTTCACCAAACAAGGTAACAGATCCTGCAATGACCCTAAAATCAGCACCGATAACCGAATGCCGTTTGCCGGAAAATTGATGTAGCTGGTAAGGCTGAGAGCCTTTTTCAATAACCCGATCGAAATCGTTTTGATAGCCGCTTACTCCTATAATACCCCGGCTGAACTGGTAACGAATTCTTCCCCCAACAGTTCTCTGACCGAGATTCTGCCGTCTGGAGATTTCACTTTCTGTGCGATGAAGTCCGCTTTTTGAGGGCATTCGCACGGCTTGATTTGACACTTCACTTGCGGTTCGTTTTCTGTTGGAATAAAAACCGGTTAGCTGAAACGCTCCGCCAACGGTTGCAGCAATACCGTGAAATGCGTTGGTCTCCTGCGCGGAGGTGTAAGGCCGGATTCCGGGATCACTCTTGATAGCCGCCCCCCGTACCTGGCTGCTCTTTCCGAAGGAACCTCCATTCCATAAGACGAGTCCCTGTCCGAATGATGCGCGATAATCACCAATAACCAGGCTTTTGAGTATGCCTGCGTCTTCAGCGGCGATATGCCACGAGGTGTAATCGAATTCATTGGGTAATTTCAGCGGTTCACCGGGGTCTTTATCCATCGTAACGGCAGCTGATAGATGACTGCTGCTATACCTGAATCTGTGATTGAGTGAGAAGGGTTGCCCGAGATACCCGCCCAGGGAGTCGGGACGTGAGTATCCTTCACGCTCTTGCAGAACCCGCTGGAAACGGGTTAAACTCTCATAGGAACTGTTCGAGGTCCAGAATTTACGATTCAAAAGTACATCGGTTGTAAAGTCGAGACCTGTGCCCGTTATTACAAACGGCTGCAACTGACGATAGGTGGTTTGGCCGATTCCCGCTACCTGCATCAGTTCCTCTGTTGTTTCAAACGGTTTACGATTCGTCCTGTATTCGATGATAGCCTGCGCAAGCTGCAGGTCAACAACAGGAATTTCTGACAACCGGTCGATACCCGCCCTGTTAATATTAACCGGATTATTCGCCAGGTTTTCCAGAAGTTCAACCATTTCTGTAATTTGCCGGGCTGATGTTTCCGGATCCAGTTCTGAAACGGCCCGTTCAATAATTCTATCCAGTTCCCCGCGGTTCTCATCTTTGCTCTGTGCGGTAAGTGCAATGGGTGAAACGAGAGCAGCAAAAGTGCTTATAACGCACATTGAAAACACCACGGTCCGAAGGAAACTTCCGTGCCGATATGTTGATTTTCTTTGCATCAGAAGAAATTAGAAACGGATACCAAGGTCTAACGCCGGACTCAGCCCAAGTGGAATGTGCTGCTGTACAGCAACATTTAGTTGCCATCTTTCGCTGTTGTAGCCAAAACCACCGGAGTATGTTTTTGGATGCGTTGTAAATCCTGTCCTTGCAACAAATCCGTTCATTAACTCTGCTTCTGCGCCTGTACGCAGCGAAAGCGGGAACCGAACATCCTTTACCGCATCAGCGGAAATCATGATTCCGTTCGCCGGCAGAAAACTAAGTCCTATTGCTAATTCTTCCGGCAACAGCTCATCGGAACCATTATATGCCGGTTGATTTAAATTCAGCGCCCTGGTTCCAAGCCATAACTGGTCGATGACCCGTACGGCGAAACCGGCATGAATTCCCACTGCAGACGCTGAACCGTAATCGCCGCCTTGTTGTATATGCGAAAAATTGAGGGCTACACCGGCATGAAAACGATCCACCCGGTGTTTGTACCCGGCCCTGAGGTGGGTTTCGCTGAACAAATCAAATCCATAACGGTGAAAGCCCACTGCAGCACCTCCATTCCCGACCGGAAGTGAAGCCTGTGTTGCGAAATCTGTGATCTCAGTGATTCCGGTATATCGGAATCCGTAAAATGAAATGTGTTTTTGTTTCGTTGGTATCAGGCCGGGGTTGGAAAATAGTGCCCATTGGTTTTCTGCGACGGCAACGGATGTTTGACCCGCGCCAATGGCTCTTGCCCCGATCGTAGTTTGGCTGAATGCCGACTCTTTTGATTGTCCCCAAACCAATACAAACAGGAAAAAGATTAGAATCCTTTGTATCATAACAACTCCCTCGTTCGTTCTTTTTTCTCTACTGATTTGCAAGTAATATGTGGAATATAAATCAAAATTTGAAGGCATTTTTTTTCACGGTATCGGTTTTTCTTGCGGTTCTTGTACCCGTGGAAAGTATGAGCCAGGAATTCAACTGCGACGTTTCAGTGAATTCACGTCAGATTAGTGGTTCCTCATATGAATATGTATCAGAGTTAGAAGGTGAGCTCGAAAACTACATCAACAGGAACCAGTGGACCGATGACCGTTTCGAGGAGTTTGAGCGTATTCAGTGCCAGATTCAGATTCTGCTGACCGGAGTAGATGATGATTTTAACTATACTGCAGAAGTTGTATTTAGTGTCCGCAGGCCCATCTATAACACCATTCAGCAGACGGCCGCGCTAATTTTGAGCGATAGTAACTGGGCGTTCGACTACCCGAGAAATAAAAACCTGGTGTTTGATGATCTTCAGTTTGATAATCTGACAAGCCTGGTTGATTTCTATATGTATGTGATACTTGGCTACGATTACGACAGTTTTGCAGAACTGGCGGGAACTGAGTACTTCAATAAAGCCAATGATATTCTTGATCTGGGACGAAATAGCGGGGCATCCGGCTGGGGGCGGTCTATCGGGGCACAGCGAAACCGCTTTGGATTAATCTCAGACCTGACAAATCCCAACTATCGCCCGTTGCGCGAAGCATATTATCGCTATCACAGGTACGGCCTTGACCAGTTTACACTGGATTCGCAACAATCTATCCAGGAAGTGACAAATGCCCTCGAAATAATGGAAGAGGCAAAACGCCGGACAAGCAACAACTATCTCTTCGACCTGTTTTTTGATACCAAATACAACGAGATCGTTGCCATCTACGAGTCAGCGGATGTTCAGCGACGTCTTGAGGCGTATAATCTCTTGCGCAGTGTTGATCCCTCTCACTCATCAACCTACGAAGCGCTTCAAAATTAGCTAAAAAACGGATGTTTATAAAAAGCTTACATAATGTAGACCTCATGCCCCTCTCTGATTCTTTAGAGAGGCTGTGAGAAAATATGATAATAAGATTCGACTTAGTTAAACTTATAAGGCGAAAAGATTCATTACAAAGCTCCCCTCTCTGTCAAGTCCCGCCAGGGCGCGATAGAGAGGGGACGGGGGTGAGTCAGAAAGACTGGTAGCACTGGAAAACTCAGAAACTTTAATTTATTTAGGTACGTTTTCCTTGGAATTCAATTTTCTCACAGCCTCTCGAATGGGCAATGGGGGATGAAACGGAACTCATACAATCCAAAAGATCGAGTTTGTATTGGTTAAGATATCTGTTGCTATTCATCTTTTTTGTTCACAAATTAATCGTGTTCACGTAACGTGAACGGATAAACTTTGTGAACATGGAAGAAAAAGAGATCGTACATACCGCCTTAGACCACCTGGAACCTGCTTTCCTGGAAGGAGAATGGCATCCCTTTAACAATGCAGACAAGGGGATTGATGGAGAATTCATCCTGATATACGAAAATCAGCGGATTCATTTTGATGCAATCGTAAAAAAAGAGCTTCGTACCTATCAGATTAATCAAATTATTAATCTGGCTCACAGGTATCAAAATCCAATGGTGATCGCCTATACATTATATCCTGCGCTCAAGGAAAAACTGAAGGAGCATAGGATCAATTATCTTGAGGCCAATGGAAATCTGTTTGTAAAGGCTGAGAATGTATTTCTGTTTCTTGACCAAGATAAGAAACTCCCAAAAACGGGAACTACAGGAAATCGAGCCTTCACTCCCACCGGACTAAAGGTAGTATTTGGATTTTTACGGGATAAAGAGCTGATCAATAAGCCACAACGGGAAATTGCTAAAACCATTGGGGTAGCGTTAGGAAATATTCCCAAAGTCATAAAAGGCTTACAGGAAACCGGGTATCTGTATAAGGTCAATAAAAAGGATTATGCCGTAACCAACCGGGAAGAATTATTACATAAATGGATAGAAGAGTACAAAAACACCCTGCAGCCAACACTTGAAAAGGGAACATTTCGTTTAAAGCCAGCAGATAAAGACTGGAGAAATGTAAGGTTACAAACTCCGGACACGGTTTGGGGAGGAGAACCGGCAGGGGATTTACTAACCAATTATCTGCGCCCGGAAGTACTGACCATCTATACGAAGGAAACCAAAAAGAACCTCATGATACATTATAGCTTGATGCCGGATGAGCAAGGAAATGTTCAGGTATATGAGAAGTTCTGGGAACAGGAAGATAAAAATGAAACGGCACCGGATCTGCTCGTTTATGCAGATCTGATGAATACCCAGGATAAGCGATGCATAGAAACAGCAAACATGATTTACAATGAGCGAATCAAGCCAGAACTATAGAGACCTTGCGATCCCATTTTTCAGGGAAGTTTTTGAGCTCATAGATGATGCGCTGAAAAACAGAGGGATTCCCTATTACCTGATCGGAGTAAGTGCCATTGCCCTTGAAATGCTAAAGAAAGGAATAAAGCCGGCACGAGGTACCAAAGACATTGACTTTGCGATCATGATCTCCTCTTTAGATCAATTTGAGGAAGTCGTTAACGATTTAGAGAAAGAAGGATTTAATAAAGTGGAAGCTCCATGGACAATGGTACATCCGGAATATGATGTAGTGGTAGACCTGTTACCCTTCGGTGAAATTGAGGAGAATAACGCGGTTGGTTTCAATGAGCGATATACAGACCTGCATGTTTTGGGCTTCAAAGAAGTGATGAAAGACAGCCGGGAATATGAAATTGAAGACCGTGTGGTTCATGTACCTCCCATTCCGGGAATGGTCATTTTAAAGTTTGTGGCATGGAGTGATCGACCTGAGGATCGTGGAAATGATCCATATGATATACTCAGAGTCATAGAGTACTATAATGATCTCGAATTTGATGCGAACATGCAGGAGCATTTCGATCTGATTCCTGAAGATGATGAATTCGATGATCGAATGTTTTCAGCCCGAATCCTCGGTCGGAATGCCAAAACCTATCTGGATGAATCTGAGGATCTGGAAATCAGGATTTTTGAAGTGTTAGAAGCAAACACGGCCAATGTTGAGGAATCCCCAATCGCAAAATCCTGGGCTATGAAAAAAGGATGGAACTTGGAGTATTGTGTGGCATTACTGAAAGAGTTTAAAGCAGGGTTATCTGAAGATAAACCATAATTTTTTCGTCCGAAAAAAAATATTTTCAATTTGATTGTTACCCAAAAAAAGCCATGAAAACTCATATTTCTATGTGCTTCAGTACTTTATTTGAATGTGGGACCGGGCGGATTCCGACATTGTCGTTCCTGCAGGGGAACCGCCAGCACATGGATTTTTAGACGGTATGACTTTACGGAGTGGACTCAATAATTAGCTTTACCGACAGGCTCATATTATTTCCTGCAACATCATAAATCATGTTCAGATCGTATATTAAGCCCACATATTTCATCACGAGGTTGTGTGCTAATTTTTCTATTTTCAAAATTAATAGATCATTTAAGACATTTGCTATGAAAGGAATTGTACTGGCCGGAGGTACCGGGTCTCGTTTATATCCTCTTACAAAAGTGACCAATAAACACTTGCTTCCTGTGGGTAAAAAGCCCATGATATACTATCCCATAGAAAAACTGGTCGGTGCCGGAATTGATGAAATCCTTATCGTTACAGGAACCGAACATATGGGAGATGTGGTGAATCTGCTCGGTTCAGGCAAAGAGTTTGGCTGCCGCTTCACTTACAAGGTGCAGGATGAGGCAGGCGGAATTGCACAGGCGCTTGGACTGGCTGAAAATTTCACAGGAATTGATCCTATGACTGTCATTCTGGGGGATAATATCTTTGAAGCATCGCTCGAGAAAGCCCTTGAGAATTATCCCGGTACCGGTGGACAAATTCTACTGCAAAAAGTAGACGACCCGGAAAGGTTTGGGGTTGCCGAACTGGAGGGCGACAGGATTGCGGGAATTGAAGAAAAGCCCGATCAGCCCAAATCAGATTATGCAGTTACCGGGATATATATGTTTGATTCTGCTGTGTTTGAATTGATAAAAACTTTAAAACCATCAAGCCGGGGTGAACTTGAAATTACCGATGTGAACAATCACTATATTCAGCAGGGAGAAATGAAATTTTCAATTCTGGACGGATGGTGGACCGATGCGGGAACTCCTGAATCGTATAAAATTGCAAATCGTCTGGCCTACAAACTGGAGTGAACCATGAAAATTTTAATTACCGGGTCACAAGGACAACTTGGCACTGAATGGATGGAATATTTGAAAACTACATCTCACAACGTGCGTGGTTTGGGGTCGGCAGATCTGGACATTACCCGGCGTGATGATGTGCATAAAATAGTAGCAGATGAACAACCCGACCTGTTAGTGAATTGTGCGGCATTTACCGCAGTTGACAAGGCCGAAGTCAAGGAAAATGAAGCATACATGGTGAATGAAATAGGTGTGCAGAACCTTGCAAGAGCTTGTAACAGAAATGATGTAAAGTTACTGCACTATAGTACAGACTATGTTTTTGAGGGATCCCCGGCGGACCAGGAACGGTTACCGGATGGGTATGATGAGGAGTATCCGCCCAACCCGCAAAATGTGTATGGAAAATCAAAACGGGGCGGTGAGGTGGCTATTGAAAATGTGTGCGATGACTGGATTATTATACGTGTTTCGTGGTTGTGCGGACAGTATGGAAATAATTTTGTGAAAACGATGTTGCGCCTCAGCAAAGAGCGCAAAACCCTGGATGTTGTGAACGACCAGACAGGATCGCCAACGTTCTGTTTTGATGTAGTGGAGAAATCGATGAAACTGGCCGGGCAAGATCAAAGAGGATATTTTCACATAAGTTCATCCGGTACAACTACATGGTTTGATATTACCCGGCAGCTTCTTCAATTAAATGGAAGCAAGACGGCCCTGAATTCAGTATCTTCTGCACAGTTTAACGCAAAGGCGAAACGCCCTGCATTTTCACTGCTAAACACCGGTAAAATTGAAAGCCTAAGTCTTGAACCCGTGCACTGGAAAGACGGCCTTGAAACACTCTATCACCAGTTAAGCAATTCGAATCATTTATGATTATTGAGAAAACAAACCTGGACCCTGTTTTGATAATCAAACCAAAGATTTTCCGTGATGAACGCGGGGAATTTCTTGAGGTTTACAGGGAGCACATTTTAAAGCAAGGCGGTATTGACGAGAATTTTGTGCAGGATAATATCTCCAGATCAAAGAAGAATACGATTCGGGGGCTGCACTACCAGCTACCACCGTCTTCTCAGGTGAAGCTCGTGATGGTGGTTCATGGATCTGTACTGGATGTTGCAGTAGATATGAGAGTGAATTCGCCTACATTCGGAGAGCATGTTTCAACAGTTCTGAGTTCTGAAAACAGGCATATGCTCTACATTCCTACAGGATTTGCCCACGGATTTGCCGTGCTTTCTGAGGAGGCTACGATCTATTACAAATGCAACGATTACTACAACAAGGAGCTGGAGCGTGGTGTGAAATGGGATGATCCCGATCTTGGGATAAACTGGAACATTTCTGAACCTATTCTGTCTGAGAAAGATGAAAACCTGCCGTTTTTGAAGCAGATAAACGAGAAAAATCTATTCTAAATCCCCAGGACTATGCGTTTGATTGTAACGGGCGGAGCCGGATTTATTGGCTCAAACCTCATTTTATACCTTCACGAAAATTATCCGGAACTCGAGATCCTGAATATTGATAAACTCTCCTACGCTTCCGATATCACATATCTGGATTCGCTGAAACACTCACGCCGCTACCATTTTAAAAAAATGGATCTTGTAGACCGAAAAACCGTGCAGGAGACCGTGAAGAAGTGGAAACCTGATGGAGTATTTCACCTGGCAGCCGAGTCGCATGTGGATAACTCTATAAAAGGTCCGGA
Source organism: Balneolaceae bacterium (assembly GCA_041686215.1). Classification (GTDB taxonomy): domain Bacteria; phylum Bacteroidota; class Rhodothermia; order Balneolales; family Balneolaceae; genus SW132. Next base: position 17,230 of record JAWLEH010000035.1, read on the forward strand.
ACCGTTTGTGATGTCGAATGTGGTGGGCACGTTTAACCTGATTGAAGAGTGCCGCCAGCTTTGGTTCGATGAAAGAGATCCTGTGGAAGACCACCTGTTTCTGCATGTTTCTACCGACGAGGTGTACGGGGAACTCGGCGATAGCGGATCGTTCAGCGAAAACACCCCCTATGCGCCAAACTCGCCATACTCTGCCACCAAAGCCGGAAGCGACATGCTTGTGCGTTCGTACCGGCACACCTACGGAATGAAGACGATTATCACCAACTGTTCCAATAATTTCGGCCCGCATCAGCATGCTGAAAAATTGATTCCCACCGTGATTCGAAAAGCTGTGGCAGGTGAGGCAATTCCCGTCTATGGCAAAGGCGAAAATGTACGCGACTGGCTCTACGTGGTTGATCACTGCAAAGCCCTGGCGACACTTTTTTATAACGGTAACCGTGGTGAGCAATACTGCATTGGCGGAAACAACGAATGGAAGAACCTGGATCTGGTTCACAAAATTTGTGATGTCCTTAACGAAGTACATGGCGGTGGGCCAGGCGGGGATTACAACAATCTGATAGAGTTTGTAACCGATCGCCCCGGCCATGATTTTCGCTATTCTATCGACGCATCAAAAATCAAAAATGAAACCGGTTGGGAGCCATCAGGACAGTTTGAGGACGAACTTCGGGAGACCGTGAAATGGTATCTTGATCGTTTGAAGTGAATTCGTACCGGAAGGTTTTATCCCGAAAAAATCACTTCGGTGTGGAATTCACCGTTTTCGCCCATTTTGTCGATCTCTTTAGGAAGTGATCCTCTAAACTCTGCATTATACAAATCACCGGGGGAAATCAGCTCTTTCAGGGAATCTTTCACGCCGCTTATTCTGATCTCGACAGGCTCATTATCAAGCCGTTCCCATAACTCCGGGTAGGTCTTCTGCCAGATGGGAAACCGGGTTTTATACCCCAACTCATGGAAAACCTGTTCCCGCCACTCCCGGATATCCTGCAGGTGAAGATCTCCAAAAATCAGGGTGTTTACACTGAATGGAAGCTGTTCAAGATGCTGCCGGATAGCCGAGAGGTACTCGTTGTTTGATGCCGGGTAGGAGAGAGGAATGGTGAACAAAATCAGTTCAAGTTCAAGAGCCTGCCGGCGAATGGTTTCAATCGGGATGTTTTGGTGGGGAACCCGGCCGGTTTCATCATCAAATGTGGTGAGTAAAATCGGATCGTACTCCGCATCCTCCTGAACATAACGGAGTGCAAGAAATGAATCTTTCCCGCCGCTCCAGAAGAGAAAATCCCGCTCAGTTTTTTTGGCTTGTGGGGGCATTGTTTGTAGTTTTGTGGAATGATGAAATTACTGCAACCGTTTGGGCTGCATTAATCTTTAATGTGATGAACCAAGTATATAGAAATTATGAGTAAACGACAGTATTGGCTGATGAAATCTGAACCCTACGCTTACAGCATTGACGACCTGGAACGCGACGGACAAATTCGGTGGAGCGGGATCCGCAATTACGAGGCCCGGAATAAAATGCGGGATGAGATGAACATCGGTGACCGCGCTCTTTTCTATCACTCCAACGTAAAGCCACCCTGCATTGTGGGCACGATGGAAGTGTGTACGGAACCCTATCCCGATCCGCTGCAGTTCGATCCCGAAAGCAAATACTTCGACGAAAAAAGCAGCGAAAGCGACCCCCGCTGGCACCTTGTAGATGTAAAGTTTATCCAGAAGTTTGATGAGCCGGTTACGAGGGATGAACTCAAAAAACATGATGATCTGCTGGAAATGCAGCTCTTTAAACGCAACCGTCTTTCCATCACGGACGTGAAAGAATCCGAATATAAAAAGATTCTTACCCTGGCCGGTACCGAAGAGAAATAGTGCCAACTGTTACATGGAAGTAAAGAATGTTTTCGGAACCGGTGTGATTACCGGTTAGTCAACCAGGCTCCGGATGTATTGCAGGCTTTGCGGTACGCGACGGAGTACATCTTCCGTCTCATCCTCAATATAAAAATGACGGATATTCGACTTTTCCGCCGCTTCCATCACACCTTCAAAATCAACCTGGCCCTCACCCAGCGGAACATCATAATCCGGCGGGGTGTTGCCGGAAAACCCAAGCTCAGCCTCAATTGCCAGGTCTTTCAGGTGCACCAGGTAGAACCGTTGTGGATAGCGGTTTAACAGCTCAACAGGATCAAAACCGGGGTGGGCAACCCAAAAGGTATCCATCTGGAAATTAAGATACTTCGGGTTACTGTTCTGCACCAGATAATCGAACAGAGTCTTACCATCATGCGGGCGAAATTCATACCCGTGATTATGGTAGAGAAGTTGCAGGCCATGTTCATTCAGTACTTTACCTGCTGTCTCAAAATCGCGGATGGCCCGGTCGGCGTCCTCTTTAGTAAAAGGTTCTTCATGCGGAATCCAGGCCACGCGAACAAACCGGGCTCCAAGGGTATTAGCTTCTTCGGCGGCCCGGTCCGGGTTTTCTAATAAATCATTGTAACCAATTCCGTAGGACGTGCAGATCAGGAAGTGCTCATCCAGCAAGTTTTTCATCTCTTCTGCGCTTTTCCCGAATAGCGATGACAGTTCAATATGCGTAAATCCCATCTCTTTGATAGTCTCCAGCGTTCCCTCTGCGTCATCGCTGAACTGGTTACGAAAGGTGTAAGAAACCACGCCGGGTTCTTCGGGATCGTTTTGTCGGATTTCCCCCTGGGCAGAAACTTTCGGGCAGATGGCAGTTGTGATACATAAAAGAGTGGCAATTGTGCAGAGACGCAGAAATTGGTTTTTTGGGCTCAACGGATACAGGATTTGTTTAGGTTAAATATGAAATGTATCGAATAAAGACTGAATTTTAATGATTCACCCAAACAATACTATTTTTACAGAAAGCATAAAAGAGAATACATGAAGTGTTGATTTAAAATGGCTTGTTAAAAGTTTAATCCGATTCTTGCTCTGTAGAGTAGTTACTGTATATTAGAGCGACGTTAACGAAAACACACCAATACAGATGATTGAACGCTTACAGTTACTTTGTTTGTTTTCTATTTTCTTCCTGATGTTTACCTCCTGTACTGCGGAAAATGATTCGCCAATCAGGGCCCTTTACCTAACCGGCGGCGGCTGGCACGACTATGAAACACAGGAGACGCTGCTTACAGAGGGAATTTCTGAACGCCTTGGAGATACTATTGATTGGACCATTGTGCACGAGGGTGAGGGTGAACCGGATCACATGCTTTCTGTTGTGCAGCAGGAAAACTGGACCGAAGGATACGATGTAGTTGTACATAATACAGGATTTGGGCGTGTGAACGATACCGATTTTGTGGCGAAGCTTGCAGAGTCGCACCGCGGTACTCCTGCAGTTCTTATTCATGCAACTATACACAGCTATCGGTACGCCGAACCGGCTGATCCATGGTTCGATTTTACCGGTGTGAAGTCGATGTATCATGAGGATCAGCGGGAATTTGAAGTTGAAATGATTGCTCCTGAACATCCCATAATGGCCGGCATACCGGAGTATTGGCAAAATCCTCCGGATGAGGTGTACGTGATCGAAGAAGACCGGGGCAATATTATGCCTCTTGCACGTGCCTTCGGAGTCGAAACGGATGAGTATCAACCCGTTGTATGGACGCATGAGACTGAAGAAAACCGTGTATTTGCTACAACGCTCGGCCACAATAATGCTATGTTTGAAAAGGATTATTTTTTGGATATGATTGCTAATGGAATTCTGTGGAGTATCGAAACGCAGTGATATGATTTACAAACGAAATGAACCGGTGTTTTTAAAGTTTCAGACAGTTTTTTGCGTCGTAATTCTGCAATTACTTTTTATAGGTGGCTACGGATGTAGTTCCGAAAAGCCTGAAATCTTACAGCGAAATGTTGACGACGAAAGAGCTGAAGAAAAAGCAAGCACAGTTCTTGATGAGCTATCCTATTCAATTGATGAAAACCTCTCTCTTCAGCTTTGGGCATCGGAAGATCTGCTGGGTGATCCCGTAAGCCTGCACATGGATGATTCCGGCCGCGCTTGGGTTACCAATACTCACAGACGCCGCAATGCCGAAATCGATATCCGGGGGCTGCCGCAATGGATGGTGGAATCGGTGAGAATGCAGACGCTGGAAGACCGCAGGGATTTTTTGAAAGAAGAACTTGCCCCGGAGCGAAGCGAAGAAAACCAATGGCTCTCAGATTTTAACGATGACGGATCTCGTGACTGGCGTGATCTGACAGCTATTCGCGAAGCTGCTTTCCTGGTGGAGGATACCAGCAGAAACGGGTACGCAAACCGGGCAACCAGGTTTATTCACGATTTTAATAACGAAGTAACGGATGTGGCCGGTGCAATTCTCTTTCATCAGGGAGATCTCTTCCTGGGTGTGGCACCGGATTTATGGCGAATCCGGGATCTTGACGGAGATGGTTACGGTGAGGAAAAAGAATCAATCAGTCATGGGTATGCGGTCAATATCGGGTTTGGCGGACATGGCATGTCGGGTCTCACAACAGGACCGGATGGCAGAATCTATTGGTCTATTGGTGATCGCGGTATAAGTGTGACGGGTCCTGACGGAAAAAAGTGGCACTATCCTCGTGAAGGGGTTATTGTACGATCTGAACCCGATGGTACCGATTTTGAAGTAGTGGCTTCCGGACTTCGAAACACTCACGAGTTTGTATTTGATAAATATGGAAACCTGATCACAGTAGATAATGATGGTGATCATGCAGGTGAAGAAGAGCGCCTGGTCTACTTAATTAACGGATCGGACAGTGGCTGGCGTCAAAACTGGCAGTTTGGGAAATATGATGATCCAAAAAATAACAGCTACCATGTGCTGATGGACGAAGAGTACTTCAAACCACGATTTGACGACCAGGCTGCCCACATCCTTCCGCCTCTCGCTAATTTTCATAATGGGCCTTCGGGGATGGCTTACCAGCCGGGTACCGCACTGGACGGACGCTGGCAAGATCATTTTTTCTTGTCTCATTTTGTTGGATCTGCCTCCAATTCCAATATACGGGCATTTTCTTTGAAGCCAAGCGGCGCTTCATTTGAATTGGATACCGATCAGGAAATATTCTCAGGCCTGCTGGCCACCAGTCTCGATTTTGGACCGGATGGGGCGCTCTATTTTACCGACTGGGTGGAAGGCTGGGCACCCAATCAGCAGGGACGGATCTGGAAAGTAGATGCACTGTCGGAAGAGAAATCATCCAAAAGCGATGAGACTGAACAACTCCTGGCCAATTCATTTGATGAGATTGAAAATACGCGGTTAGGGGACCTGCTGGCCCACGAAGATATGCGGGTTCGGAAAAAAGCACAGTTTGAACTGGCGGCCCGGGATGATCATGAAACTCTTCTAAACGCAGCAGCGGGAGATCACCAGCTTGCGAGGATTCACGGAATCTGGGGATTGGGGCAAATTAGCCGGCAAAATGCCGATACAGCAGAACTTTTGCTCCGGTTTTTGGATGATGAAGATCCCGAAATCCGCACTCAAACCGCCAAAATACTGGGAGATATTCGGCTTGATGAGGCTGCGGATCCGATAGTTGAACTCCTGGAGGATGAACATCCAAGAGTTGTATTATACGCAACAGAAGCGCTCGGCAGAATCGGTTCGGGTGAGTCGTTTGATGCAATTGTCGCCATGCTGGAGAGATACCGGGATGAAGAGGTGTACCTGAGGCATGCCGGCGCCATTGCACTTGAAAGAATCGGGGATACTACAGCTCTTACAAACTTGTCGGGCCACAGTTCAGAAGCCGTAAGAACCGTAGCCGTAATTGCCCTGAAGAGGTTAGAAAGCCCCGGTGTGATTCAATTTCTGGACGACGAAAATGAGTATATCGTCACAAATGCGGCCCGTGCAATAAACGATGATACATTTATAGAAGAGGGCCTGAAACCGCTGGCTGCAATGCTTAAACAGCAACAGTTTTCAAATGAGCCCTTGATCCGCCGCGCTATCAACGCAAACCTGTATGATTCATCCCCGGAAAATGCCCACAGGCTGGCTGAGTTCGCGGACCGGAACGACGTGAGTCCGGAACTTCGTGCAGAAGCATTAAAAACTCTGTCCGTCTGGGAAGAATCCTCAAAGCTCGATCGCGTAACCGGGGATCCGAGAGACGTGGTAAAAAAAGATCCGGAAGATGCGAGAGCTGCACTCAATCCCGTTTTGGTTTCGCTTCTGAACGGGTCGTCTGCCGATGTGCAAATTGCTGCCCTGGACGCCGTTCGTTCTTTAAGGCACCAGGAGGCATTAGATCTTGTTGTTGAGCTCTATAATCGTGATACAACTGCAGAGGTACGAATCACGGCTCTTGATGTACTGGCTGAACTCAGCTTTGAAAAGATCGAAGATGTTATCTTTGCAGCACTCGAAGATGAATCACCAAGAGTACGAATGAGTGCGGTTCGATGGATTCCTGAACTGGAATTGCCGGAGGATGCCGCGACTACACTGATTAAAACAGTTCTTGAGACCGGGTCTGTTGAAGAACGGCGTGAAGCGCTGGCCATTCTCGGGCAGCATTTTGGTGAAAGCGGCAGGCAGCTATTGAATGAGCAAATGGAAGATCTGCTTACAGATGAGCTGGACCCGGAATTGCATCTTGACCTGATAGAAGCTTCAGAAGAAGCAGAACTGGAGGACCTTAAGCCAAGGCTTGCAAGTTATCGGTCCGGTACGTCATACAGCGATTCGGTTGCAGCATACCGGGAGACACTTTACGGGGGCGATCCTGAGAAAGGGAGGCAAATTTTCTATCAAAACAATGCTGCGCAATGTATTCGCTGTCATGCGGTTGACGGTGAGGGAAGTGGTGTTGGCCCCGAACTGACGGATGTTGGTCAAAGGCTAAACCGGGAAAAGCTGCTCGAATCTATGGTGCATCCGGATGCCGACATTCCTCCGGGATACGGGTCGGTGCGCCTTGTTTTAGAAAGTGGACAAACCGTTCGGGGCGTCCTGGTTGCGGAGTCAGAAACACGTGTAACTGTGGAAAACAGAGATGGCGAACAATCCATCCGGAGATCTGACATCCGTGAACGCACGAACTCACCCTCGGGTATGCCCGCGAAAGGAGACATTCTTTCCCGATCGGAGCTGCGGGATCTTGTAGAGTTTATGATCACGCTGAAGTGATAATACATTCAGACCATTTTAACACTCTCAAAAAATAGCGTCAACGCCTGGATGCATCAAAAAAAGGATTTGCGGTGGAAAGGAAGTCCGTTCAGCTAAATATCCGGCTATTTTGGAAACCAGGAGCAGCAGGTGATGATCAATTATTGTGTGGATGATCCTGCGGCTCTTGCTGAAAAACTGAAAAAATGGGTTGTCCGTTGAGAATGAAATTGAAGAGCTCGGGTAAGGAACGTTAATTCATATCCCGCATGGCGAGGGGAACTCTCTGATGATAAATACGCGGATCTTGTACAAGGCCGAACCAGTTAATGGTTAACATATTCAACCAATGCCGTAATACTCTGCCCGCTCTTTAAAATGAGGTTCAAATACTTTTTTGAGATGCTGATGTTCTTTGTGTTTGAGTTCCGGATCACGTTTAATTACTGACCAGGCATCGTGTTTTGCCTGTTCCAGGAGAATTCTGTCCTCAACAATATCGGCGTATTGGAAATCCGGAAGCCCGCTCTGTTTTGTGCCCAGGAAATCTCCGGGACCGCGCAGTTTCAGGTCCGCTTCGGCAATTTCGAAACCATCCGTTGTTTCAACCATCTTTTTGAGCCGAAACCGGCCGGATTCGCTCAGCTTGTGGTCGGGCATCAGGATACAGTAGCTCTGTCGTGTGCCTCGGCCGATGCGTCCTCTGAGCTGGTGAAGCTGCGATAACCCAAACCGTTCGGCGTGCTCGATGATCATCACGCTGGCATTGGGCACATCCACACCCACCTCGATAACGGTGGTGGAAACAAGGATTTTTAAGCGTCCTTCGGCAAATGCGTTCATAGTCGATTCCTTCTCCTCTGCTTTCATCTGCCCGTGCAGCAAACCGGCAGGGATGTCCGGGAACCGCCGGCGTATTTTTTCGAATCCCATCGTTGCATCTTTTAAGTCCAGGGCTTCTGATTCCTCGATCAGAGGATATACAATGTAAATCTGCCCGCCATCATTTACGGTTTTTTCCACAAACTGATAGATAGACTCCCGCTCTTTATCCGTACGTACAGCGGTTTTTATCGGCTTGCGGCCTCCGGGCAGGTCTTTGATCAGTGAGATATCCAAATCGCTGTATACCGTCATAGCGAGCGAACGGGGAATGGGTGTGGCCGACATCACCAAAAGGTGGGGATGGTCACCTTTATGCAGCATTTCTGTTCGCTGTTTTACCCCAAATCGGTGCTGTTCGTCGATTACTGCAAGTCCCAGCCTGTGAAACCTTACCTGTTCCTGTATGATTGCGTGAGTGCCAACCACAACGTTGCAGGTACCGCCGGCTATATCAGAAAGGATATCCTCACGAAGTGATTTTTTTTGTCCGCCTACCAGCAGCCGGGTATTTAAATCAAGCGGTTCGAGGTAGTTTTGGAGAGTATGAAAATGTTGTTCAGCCAGAATTTCGGTCGGAGCCATCAGTGTGGCCTGGAACCCGGAATCAACTGCCATCAGCATGGCGCCAATTGCAACAATCGTTTTGCCGGCACCTACATCCCCCTGAATCAGTCTGTTCATTTGTGTTCGGTCAGCCAGATCGTGGCGAATATCCGAAAGAGATGATTTTTGTCCTGCGGTTAGTTCAAACGGAAGCACCGAATTAAAAAATTTATGAGTCAGTTTTTGGGGTTTCAAGACTGGTCCTTCATGTCGCTCAATCTGTACCTGTTTCACCTTTGCCATGCTCAATTCAAAGAGGAACAACTCTTCATATTTAAAACGCTCGAGGGCCCTGGCAGCTTTATTCCTGGTTTGGGGTCTGTGAATACTTTCAAGTGCATCCATCCGGCCTGAGAAGTTGTGTTGTGATAAAATCGAATCCGGCAAAAACTCCTCGAGTTCAACTTCTTTCAGCAGAAACTCTATCCATTCCGATATCATGGTATGGGTGATATATGCCTTGCTTAGTGGCTTGCCTGACGGATAAATGGGCAGCAAATGGTCATATTTTTTGATTTCTTCCCTGCTTTTAAGTTTTTCAAGATCGGGATGAGCCATACTCACATCACTGCCGTATCGTTTGGTTTTGCCAAATAAGGATACCAGTTCCCCCTCTTTTACCTGCGTGATGAAATATTTCCAGCCACGGAACCAAACCACTTTCAGCGAACCTGAACCATCTGAAATATGAGCTTCGAGCCTTTTCTTTCGTCCATGCCCCTGAACCTGTACGGATGTTACTTTCCCAACAACTGATACAGGGTCGTCGGACTCACCGAGCATACCAATCGGTTTGATATTTGATTTATCAATGTAGCGCCTTGGGAACAGATAGAGAAGGTCTACCACCGAATGAATACCAAATGAGCGTAATGCCTGGGCCCTTTTGGTGCTTAATTTTGACAGATCAGTTAACTTCATCTGATATAATGATATATAACAATTTATGTATATTTATAAGATCAAATCCTATTCCAGCATGCCATATGGTACTTAAAGTATGATAGTGGAAATAACAGGAAATAATTTGGTTAAAAAGTTGGTAATAATATTTTAATTATCCTATCTTTATCGGCTCTTGATTATATGAAATAACAAATAGTAAATACGTGCCTACAATAAACCAATTAATCCGTAAAGGAAGAAAAAGTAAGAAGAGTAAAACAACAGCACCTGCTCTTCAGAGCTGCCCACAAAAACGTGGTGTTTGTGTACGTGTGTATACAACTACACCGAAAAAGCCGAATTCGGCTTTGCGGAAAGTAGCAAGGGTGCGATTAACAAATGGAATGGAAGTATCGGCATACATTCCCGGAGAAGGCCACAACTTGCAAGAGCACAGTATTGTGTTAATTCGTGGCGGGCGTGTGAAGGATTTACCGGGTGTGCGCTATCACATTGTGAGGGGTACGCTGGATACAGCCGGCGTTGATGATCGCAAGCAAGGTAGAAGTCATTATGGTACCAAAAAGCCTAAAGGGTAACTTTGAGTCTTTAACTATTAGATACTATGCGTAGAAAAACGGCGGAAAAAAGAGAAGTACAACCGGATCCGATATTTCAGGATAAAACGGTAACCAGGTTTGTGAACAGCCTGATGCGTGACGGAAAGAAAGGAGTTGCGAGAAAAATTTTGTACCAGGCATTTGAAATTATTGAAGAGAAAACCGGTGAAGAGCCAATTGAAGTATTCAAAAACGCTCTTGCCAATGCAACGCCTGTAGTTGAGGTAAAGAGCCGCCGTGTGGGTGGTGCTACCTATCAGGTGCCCGTTGAAGTGCGGCAGGCGCGTGGAACAGCGCTGGGTATGCGTTGGATCATCAATGCATCAACCCAAAGAAATGATAAATCAATGGCACTGCGTTTAGGCCGGGAATTGATGGATGCCGCCAAGAATGAAGGCGGAGCAGTCCGTAAAAAAGACGAAACACACCGGATGGCCGAAGCAAACAAGGCGTTTGCACACTTCCGATTCTAAAAATTTTATATAACTATATTTTTAACACCATGTCAGAAGCAACGACAAAAACAGATCCGAAAATTATCGACCGCATACGCCGTACGCGTAACATCGGTATTATGGCCCATATTGATGCGGGTAAAACAACGGTAACCGAACGAATTCTTTTCTATACGGGCCGCAGTCACAGAATGGGTGAAGTACATGATGGCGCGGCTACAATGGACTGGATGGAGCAGGAGCAGGAACGTGGAATTACAATACAATCCGCTGCTACTCACTGTATTTGGAATGATCACCGGATTAACATTATCGATACTCCGGGCCACGTTGACTTTACAGTAGAAGTTGAGCGTTCACTTCGTGTTCTGGATGGTGCTATCGGTGTTTTTTGCTCTGTAGGTGCAGTTCAGCCACAATCTGAAACGGTTTGGCGTCAGGCAAATAAGTACAATGTGCCCCGGATGGCTTTTGTAAATAAGATGGACCGTACCGGTGCTGACTTCTACAATGTTGTAGAACAAATGCGCGATAAACTGAGTGCAAACCCAATTCCTATTCAGATCCCAATTGGTTCTGAAGAAAATTTCCAGGGAGTTGTTGACCTTATCAACATGAACGGTATTGTTTGGGATGACGAGTCTTTAGGTGCTAAATATGATGTTGTAGAGATTCCCGAAGATTTAAAAGAGAAAGCAGCTGAGTACAGGAAGCTGATGCTCGAGAATATCGCAGATCATGATGATGATCTGATGGAAAAGTATCTGATGGAAGAAGAGATCTCTGAAGAAGAGATTAATAACGCTATCCGAATGGCGACACTTGCGCGGGATATCACACCTGTACTTTGCGGAACAGCTCTGAAGAATAAGGGTGTTCAAATTTTGCTGGATAAGGTGATTGAATATCTGCCAAGCCCGCTTGAAGTTGAAGCAGTAAATGGTGTTGATCCTAAAGATGAAACTACAAAAATGAAGCGTAATCCAGATGTAAACGAGCCTTTCTCTGCTCTTGCATTCAAGATTATGACAGATCCTTATGTGGGTAAACTCACCTTTTTCCGGGTTTATTCCGGTACACTCGAGAAGGGGTCATATATATTAAATTCTACGACGGGCGAGAAAGAGCGGATTGGACGTATACTTGAGATGCATGCGAATGATAAAAAGGATATTGACATTGTACGTGCCGGTGATATTGCTGCAGCTGTAGGTGTGAAAAAAGTGAATACAGGGGATACCTTCTGTGATCTTGAAAGTCCTATACTTCTTGAAAAAATCACATTCCCCGAGCCAGTTATTAAGCTGGCTGTTGAGCCAAAATCAAAAGCTGATGCTGAGAAACTTACAACAGGTTTGATTAAGCTTGCAGAAGAAGATCCTACGTTTCAGGTTAAAACTGATGAAGAAACCGGGCAGACAACGATTGCCGGAATGGGTGAACTTCACCTCGAAATTATTGTAGACCGCCTGAAGCGCGAGTTTAAAGTAGAGGCCAACGTTGGTCAGCCCCAGGTTTCCTATCGTGAAACCATATCCAATCCGGTTACTCACCGGGAAATTTATAAGAAACAAACCGGTGGCCGCGGTAAATTTGCCGATATGGAATTTGAAATCGGTCCTATTGACCATTTTGAAGAATATGCAGATGATGACAAAAAAGTTACCATCAGTGAAGGCTTCAAATTTGTTAATGAGATTGTGGGTGGAAATATACCCCGTGAATACATCCCCTCGGTTGAAAAAGGATTCCGGGAGGCAATGAAAGGCGGTATCCAGGCCAATTACCCAACGCAAAACATCGGGGTACGTCTTTATGACGGTTCTTACCACGATGTTGACTCCGATGCGTTTAGTTTTGAATTATGTGCTAAAATTGCATTCCGACAATCGGCAAGAAAAGCATCTCCTAAAATACTCGAACCGGTTATGAAAGTGGAAGTTATCACACCGGAAGAGCACATGGGTGATGTGATTGGTGATCTGAATGGCCGTCGTGGTATTATATCAAAGATGGATAATCAGAATGATGGTGCTCTGGTCCGTGCACAGGTCCCTCTGTCGGAGATGTTCGGATATTCAACAGAATTGCGATCTCTTACACAGGGCCGTGCTTCGTACTCAATGGAATTTAGCGAGTATGTGGAAGTGCCGGATGCCAAAGCGAAAGAGATCATCGAAAACGAAGGCTAATTAATTTTTTAATAACTAACTAAGGAAAGTCATGGCAAAGGAGACATTTCAACGTACCAAGCCGCACGTGAACATCGGAACGATCGGTCACGTGGATCATGGGAAGACAACCTTAACGGCGGCAAT